>JAFLTM010000099.1 GCA_022509225.1 Muribaculaceae bacterium | reverse complement strand
ATAGTCGACCGCATATAGTCTTCGGCCCGCTCCATGGCCTTCCTCTTGAGCCATCTGGAAATCATAGGCCAGAACAGCCAGAAGAAAACAACTATCAATAAAATTATGCCTAATCCTGTCATTTATCGGATGGAGTCTTGAAAGCCAGACTGTCTAATACATAAAAGACTATGAGCCAGAAAAGACCACCGGCTCCAAGCACAAAACAGAACACACCGGTTGAAAGTATAAGCAGATAGACCGGGAGATTCTCTTTAAACTTAAAATTCTTGAGTTTAAGCGACAACATGGGAATATTACTGTTCATCAGCCAACATTCCACAATCAGGAAGGGAAGGAAAACATACCATACTGATAGGAAACTTACTCCCTGCCATACAAGCGATGTGTAGCCCACCCAAAAGATGGCATTGGCCGGAACGGGCATCCCGATGAAGGTAGTGGCCTGTCGCGTATCAATATTAAAACGAGCAAGGCGGAAGGCTGCGCTTATGGGAATAAGGAGAGTGGTCCAGCAAAGCCATTTGTCTACTGCTATTTCTTGTAAAAGGAAAAAAAGAGTAAGGGCGGGAGCCACTCCGAAAGTGACAACGTCACACAAGGAATCAAGTTCTTTCCCCATATCGGAATAGGCTTTAAGAAGTCTGGCAGCGAAGCCGTCAAGAAAGTCGGCTGCAGCGCCTATGCCCATAAAAATAAAAGCCCATACGAAACCATGAAGGCCCCAGAATTCACCGGTGCCATGTGATGCGGCTATAATAGCCAGACAGCCGGCTCCAAGATTCAGGGCTGTGATGCAGTTTGGTATATTTTTTTTAATCCTGTTCATTTTGATTCTGAATTTGAGGACAGACGAGCCACCGGCGTCACTCCACCTTTCACCTTCTGGTTGATCTTTACCAATATCTCGGCATCTAAAGGCAGATAGAGGTCAACCCTCGACCCGAACTTGATAAAACCAAGATGCCCGTCTATGGTAGATTTCATGCCACGACGTGCGTATGTTACAATTCGTCGCGCCATGGCACCTGCTATTTGACGCACGGTGAGACGGTGTCCTGTATCTGTAACAATCCCGACGGTGCTTCGTTCATTTTCTTCACTCGCTTTTGGAAGATAAGCAGCAAGAAACCGGCCACGATGGTGTCGGACATATTCGACCGTGCCATCCACAGGATACCAATTGGCATGCACGTTAAATGGAGACATGAAAACAGAGAGCATTATAGCTTCTGATTTCAGGTATTCATTTTCTTTAACTTTCTCGATAGCCACTACTTTGCCGTCGACTGAACTGACGACCATATTTTCCCGTACACCCGTATAATTTCTTTTAGGGCTTCTAAAAAAATTGAATACAAAAATATAGGCTACTGCAGATATTGATGTGAAAATAATAGGGAGTGCATAAGGGGGCATAAAAAGCCATATCGGAACATTTACAGCCCCGAGAACCAGGATGAAAAGTATCAATATGGACGTGCCTTCCCTATGGATTTTCACGTTACAAAATTATATGAATTTAACCTCTTTCGCAAATTTTAAGTATCTTTACAACCGCTTTTCAACTGCAAATTGTCAGTCGTTTTCATGAATAAAAAGAAGGCTTTATTGATAATCAATCCAATTTCCGGAACCCGATCCAAACAGGGACTGGGAGATGTAGTGAAAAGACATCTGAAACCTCATGGGATAGAAGTGGAGGTGACTTTCACGAGTGGAAGAGGAGACGCTTTCAGGATGGCATCAGAAGCTGTTGAAAAAGGATTCCACTCTGTTATCTCTGCCGGAGGAGACGGCACAGTCAATGAAATCGCCAACGCCCTTTCATTCACAGATTGTGTACTCGGAATCCTGCCTTATGGTTCTGGCAACGGACTTGCCCGTTCGGTGGGAATACCTCAGGACATTTTTGCCGCTCTCAAACTAATAGAAATGGGTCATATACTCATTTGTGACAGAGGGATCGTGGACGATAAACCTTTCTATTGCACTTTTGGTGTCGGTTTTGATGCGGCGGTCAGTGAGAAGTTTGCCTCCATGAAAAAAAGGGGTCGTATAACTTATATACGAAGTGCTTTCCGCGAATTTCTCAATTATCACAGTCAAGCCTATACAATTGAAATAGACGGAAAAGTCATTACTCAAAAAGCTTTGTTAATTGCTGTTTGTAATGCCCCCCAATATGGTAACAATGCTTACATCGGACCTAAAGCAAAACTTACCGACGGTTTACTTGACGTAACTGTTGTCCATGCCGACAATCCCTTCAACACCCTCCTTATGAGCATGGACATGTTGACCGGGATGTTGGATAAAAACCGAGGGATCGGCTCTTTCAAGGTGCCGAAACTGACTATTATACGAAACGAGGAAGGACCGGTGCACCTTGATGGAGAACCGATGCATCTTGGACATGCTCTCGATATAAAATGTGAAAAAGGAGCCGTAAAGATTTTTGCTCCTGAAAAACCTTTGGAATTTTATCCATTTATCTCTCCCATACGGGCAATTCTTGACGATATGAGATATGACGTGATGGACAAGTTTCGTAGACTTGAAAACGAGTATGGAAAGTTTCAGAAATAGGTCACTGAAATTCATATTAATAACTTGTGGCCTTATACTTTTTGCCAATTTAAGTTACGCCCAGTTGGTGCCGGTCAAAAATCAGCAGCAATTCACTGACTCTCTGAAGAAACAACTTGACTACGGGCCTTTTTTCGGACTATATAAGGATACCTATTTCATAGTAGGAACAAAAGTGCCCGGTTTACCTACATCTCATAATTCTGACGTTAAATTCCAGATATCGTTTGCTATTCGTCTCACGAACGCTACATTGCCTTGGAATTCTTTCTTGTTCTTATCCTATACCCAGAAGACTTTCTGGAATGTTTTTCAAGAATCTCTTCCCATGGGAGACATTAATTTCAATCCGGCGATAGGGTGGTCTAAACCATTTTTTAATCATAACCGTTATGTCGGAAAAATTTCTCTGATGGTTGAGCATGAAAGCAACGGGCGTGACGGAGATGCCTCACGCAGTTGGAACAGAGTTTCTCTTTCGGGTAGCGCCTTGATTGATGAATGGCTGATGGTGCATGCCAAGATCTGGGTCCCTATAGTGGACGGAGGAAACAATAAGGATATTGTAAAGTATTGCGGCATATATCAAAGTGGTGTGGTGGTAACAACTCCAAATAAGAAATTTACAATCGGGGTCACGGCTGTGAAACGTGGAAATTTTAAGTTAGATTTCAACACTATCTGGGAATTCTCATGGCTTATAAGTAAAAAGACGAACATAAATCTGTTCGCCCAGTATTACAACGGTTATGGAGAAGACCTTCTCCATTATAATCAGTTCCGTTCCATGTTAAGAGTGGGACTTGTCTTCAAACCCCACTTCTTCTCCGAATTTTAATTCTTTACCTCTACCTTCTGTGTGGGAGGCAAATTCCTGTTTCGTTCCTCACATTGGGCGACAATACTGTCTGCCAACATAGCGAACGCAATAGTTTCGGCATTCATTATTTCGTTATCTTCTCTCAGCTTCCGTGCCGAGAGAGCCGTAGAAGTAGGAGCGCCATTATCTGCATCCTCACAGATACCGGCCACCAAAGGAATCTGAACAAGAAGTTTAACTCCTAACTTCTCTGCCAAAGCGGCTCCTCCTCCGTTGCCGAAAATATAATACTTTTCCTCCGGATGATTTTCCGGAGTGAACCATGCCATGTTCTCCACGATGCCCAGCACCGGAACATTGATTTTGTCTTCCTTGAACATTGCTATTCCTTTGCGTGCGTCGGCAAGCGCTACTTCCTGAGGAGTCGTGACTATAACGACTCCCGTAATCGGGAGAGTCTGTACGAGTGTGAGATGGATATCACTTGTGCCGGGAGGCATATCGATTAGGAAATAATCCAGATCTCCCCACCAGGCATCGGTAATTAACTGTTTCAAAGCATTGCTGGCCATGCTTCCACGCCAAAGCACGGCGCTCTCCTTGGCTACGAGAAAACCGATGCTTAACATTTTCACACCATATTTTTCAATGGGTTCGATCCAGTCTTTTCCTTCCTTATTGACCATGTAGATTGGTTCATCCTCA
>JAFLTM010000098.1 GCA_022509225.1 Muribaculaceae bacterium | reverse complement strand
TCAAACGAAACGTCGATTACAGGTCCGATCACCTGGGTTACTTTTCCTATATTGGCACTCATAAGCGATGCTTTATATGATGTCTTTTTTATTTCTTTTTTATCGAATGTTAAAAATGCCAGCCCAAGGCAACAAATATCGACATAAGGATAAGGTTGGCCAATGACAAGGGCATCAGATATTTCCATTCAAACGACAGCATCTGGTCGATCCTCACTCGCGGGAAAGTCCATTTGAACCAGATGATGAGGTAGGAAACAAAGAAACTCTTAAGCACAAACCAAACGATTGAGGGAATCACATTCATGGCAGCGTTGAAACCGTCCCATCCCGGAACATGCAATGGCATCCACCCTCCCAGGAACATCAGGGTTGCGATTCCTGAAACTATAAATAGATTCAGATATTCAGCAAGGTAGAAGAATCCGAAATGGATACCGGAATATTCCGTGTGATAACCGGCAGTGAGCTCATGCTCTGCCTCCGGAAGGTCGAATGGCCCGCGGTTGGTCTCTGCGGTTGCCGCAACAATATATATCAGGAAGGCTATGATTGCCGGGATATGTCCTCTGAAAAGAAACCATGCCTTATCCTGCTGCCAAACAAGCTCATTTATATTCATCGTGCCGGCAAAAACAACAATCGTCATGATTGCAAGACCCAACGAAATCTCATAACTTACCATCTGTGCGCCGCTTCGCATTGCACCGATCAGTGTGTATTTGTTATTCGACGACCATCCGGCCAGCAGGATTCCCAGCACCCCTACTGATGAAACAGCAAGGATGAAGAATATCCCGATATTATAGTTTATGATCTGAAGTCCATGACCCCAGGGCAGACATGCAAGCATCACCACCGATGATGTGATCACAAGATAAGGGGCAAGCTTGAAAAGAAACCGGTCGGTGTCTTTCAGGCAAATAAGCTCTTTAACAAGAATCTTGAACATATCGGCAAACACCTGCAGCACTCCCCATCTGCCCACACGCATCGGGCCGAGTCGGCACTGGAACCAGGCGCACAGTTTCCTCTCATAGAGGATATAAAACAATGCAAGGACTGTATAGGTCAACAATACGAGCACACCTATAATAACACATTCAATAATCACCGCGAGCCACCCGGGAAGGAAACTCAGCAGCCAGTTATTGAAATCTGCCGTCCATATTCCGAAATTATACATAATCTCTTTTTATCTTGTTTCTTTTTTCTACTTTCCAATTCCTCTTATCTGTCGATATCGGGGATAACGAAGTCAAGAGCGGCACCGATTGTGATAAGGTCAGCAATCATATAGCCGGCACACGTAAGGTTCATCACTCCAACCAGGTTGAAACACGGACTTTGGAAGTGAACACGGTATGGTGTCTTCTCACCGGTCGATTCGATATATACGCCGAACGTCCCACGGCTTGCCTCCACTTGCTGGTACCAGTTGCCTGCCGGCAATTTCACAATTTTAGGTATCTGTGCACGTATGTCACCTTCAGGGATATTGTCCACCAGTTGCTCAAGGATCTTGCAACTTTGCTCTATCTCCTTCATTCTCACCATATAGCGGGCATACGAATCACAGCCGTCCATCAGAACCTCATCAAAATCAAGTTCCGAATAAATGGCATACGGATGTTTCTTGCGGCAGTCGCAACTCCAGTTTGAACCCCTGCCGCTCGGTCCTGTGATTGCATAATTGATGGCATCCTCTTTTGAAAGATGACCAACCTTCTTCAATCTGTTTTTTGCTATAAGGTTGTTGCTGAACACCTTGTGATATTCCTTAAGCCTATCTGGCATTATCCTTATAAGCTCTTTCACATCTTTTTGGAAATCAGGGTGTAAATCGGCTATCACACCGCCAATCACGTTATAGTTCATCGACATCCTGGCTCCACATGTCTTCTCGAAAATGTCGAGCACCATCTCGCGTTCGCGGAACCCATAGAAGAATGCAGTGGTGGCACCAAGATCCATAGCCGTACAACCGAAGGATAGCAGATGGCTTGAAATACGCATCAGTTCATCCATCATAACACGGATCACCTGTGCACGGCGTGGCACCTCAACTCCCATAGCCTTCTCAATGCACATGCATAGACAATGACGGTTCTGATGTGCCGACATATAATCCATTCTGTCAGTGAAATGCAATATCTGCGGATAAGTGAGGTTCTCGCTCAATTTCTCTATGCCACGGTGTATATAGCCGGAAACCACATCTACTTTCTTGACCGTCTCGCCGTCAACCGAAGCACGGAATCTCATCACACCGTGTGTTGAGGGATGTTGTGGACCTATGTTCACTACATATTCATCCTCTTCAAACACTTTGCCCGGTATTTTCTGAATCTTACCGTTTTCATCTTCCACATAGCTCACGGTTTCATCCTCATCCTTTTCATCCTCGGTGGGGATAGGATTCTTGGCAGGGTCAGCATCGTAATCCTTACGCAATGGATGTCCGTTCCAGTCATTACGCAGGAAGAAACGGCGCATATCAGGATGGTTTATAAATTTAATGCCATAGAAATCATAGACTTCCCTCTCCTGAAAATTAGCCACTTTCCAAAGGTCGGTAACGGAATGTATCATAGGGTTCTCCCGGTCTTCCACAGTAACCTTTACCGAAATAACCTCCCAGTCGCGCGTTGTGGATGTCAGGTAATAAATCACCCCGAGACTTTCTGTCCAGTCCATGCCCACAACCGCTGTAAGAACATCGAATTCCAAGCCCGGCGTTTCCTTTAAAGCCTTTGCAAGAGGATGCCAGTCTTTTTCATCCTTGACGGTAATCATCAAGGTTTCTCCTTCAGAGAATTCGGCTGACGGATATATTTCAAGAATTTTTTCCTTTATGTCGCTCATAATCTACTTTTCAGTTAGAATAATTAACCGATGCGGCCTTCAGTCTCGGGATGTTTCTCAAAGAATTCTGCAATCTTTTCCTTTCTGTTGACCCCTCCGAAGAATTTCTGCACTTTGATCTTGCGTTGCAACTGCATAAGCCCATAGAACATTGCCTCGGGTCTGGGCGGACATCCCGGAATAAAGACATCGACAGGAAGAATCTGTTCAACACCCGTAACAACACAATAGGAATTTTTGAAGGGACCTCCGGAAACAGCGCAACCTCCGCATGCTATCACATACTTCGGTTCTGCAAGCTGTTCATAGAGCCTCCTGAGCACCGGCGCCATCTTGTGCACGATTGTGCCCTGCACCATTATGTAGTCGGCTTGACGGGGGGAGTTTCTTGCCACTTCAAAGCCGAAGCGTGCCATGTCGTATCTGGCAGCTCCCAGACTCATGAATTCAATGGCACAGCAACTTGTGCCGAAACATAAAGGCCAGAGCGAATTAGACAAACCCCAGTTAATCAACTGGTCGAATTTGCCGACCATCACACTGGCTCCCGTGGCATTGAGTTCTTCTACAAGCTTGTCGATATATTCGTTGTCTTTGAAGTCCTCATGCTTCATGCTTTTTATTTTCACGTCCATTTCAAAGCTCCTTTCCGCCATGCGTATGCAAGGCCCAAAATAAGGATAAACATGAATATTCCAATGCAAAGCAAACCTTGTGGCCCAAGATTCTTCATCTGAACCGACCATGGATAGAGAAAGACGGTTTCTACATCGAAAATAAGGAAAAGGATAGCAAATATATAGTATCCTGCCTTGAATTGGATCATCGACTCTCCCCTTGTAGGGATACCGCATTCGTAGGGTTCACTCTTCTTTAATGAGAAGGAGCGAGGGGAGATGAGTCTCGCTATCAGAAGTGCGGCAAACACAAGCAGCAAACCGGTCAATATTGCCGTAATTGCCAAAGGGCCATTGCCGATTTCAAGCAATAGACGCATAAATATTTAGAAGTTAGTTAGTTAGTTTTTTATGGCTTCGTGTCTAATCCTTAAAGGATGTCAACAATTGCAAAGATAAGAAATTTTTACATAACACAAAAACTAAATTTTTATGCAAAAAATTCATGCTTTTTCTTACCGGGAATATTTTTTTCATACTTTATGCTTCACACATAAACCATTCCAATCACCGATTGTTATTATTTCAGAAGCCGGCAATAACGCCGGGGAAACTATTAAAAACTGAAATTATGAACTACAACGAAATTATTAACAGCAACAAGGTGGTTTTGGTAGAATTTTTTGCATC
>JAFLTM010000097.1 GCA_022509225.1 Muribaculaceae bacterium | reverse complement strand
CATCACGTGGTGCCCTGCTATCGGCGACTACAATTGGATAATAAGCGTAGCCTTTACGGCCATGTCGCTGCAATCTGATTCTTGTTGCCATAAATTTTTTGCCTTATATTGTTTTTGTGCCTGTGGCACTGTTTTGTGATGCAAAGTTAAGGTTTTTATGCTTTCCTTGCAATTTGTAGTCTATAAATTTTTTTATTCAGATGGTTTTGACCTCCGAATTAAAGAATATTATGTTAATTTTGCAATATGCAAGATAATCCAATTCTATCTAAACTTGATGGTTTCGACGCCAGGTTCGCTGAAGTTTCAACCCTGATCACTGATCCCGAGGTCATTGCAGATCAGAAACGTTATGTGAAGCTAACTAAAGAATATCGCTGGTTGAAAAAACTTATCGACACTGCATCCATATATAAAAATCTGATAGAGGAAGTCGATGAGGCGAAGGTTCTTCTCTCTGAGGATGATGAGGAGATGAAGGAAATGGCACGGGAAATTATTAACACGAGCCAGACCAAATTGCCGGAACTTGAAGAAAAAATCAAATTTCTGTTGATCCCTCAGGACCCTGAAGATTCCAAAAACGCAGTGGTTGAGATCAGAGGGGGCACCGGTGGAGACGAGGCGGCATTGTTTGCCGGCGACCTTTTCAGAATGTATCAGAAATATGCAGAAATAAAAGGTTGGAAATTGGAAGTCACCAATTATAATGAAGGCACAGCCGGAGGATACAAGGAGATATGCTTCAATCTTTCCGGAGAGGATGTTTATGGCACCTTGAAGTATGAAAGCGGTGTTCATAGAGTGCAAAGAGTGCCGGCAACCGAAACGCAGGGGAGGGTTCATACATCGGCTGCGACGGTAGCCGTACTGCCGGAAGCGGAAGAATTCGACGTTGAGATTAACGAGGGTGCCATAAAATGGGACACATTCCGCTCCGGTGGAGCGGGGGGGCAGAATGTGAATAAGGTTGAATCCGGCGTGAGGCTGAGATATATGTGGAAGAATCCTGTAACAGGAGAGGAAGATGAAATCCTTATTGAATGTACCGAGACACGCGACCAGCCTAAGAACAAGGAGAGGGCCTTGTCTCGACTCAGAACCTATATTTATTCCCGGGAGCGTCAGAAATATCTTGATGATATTGCAAGCAGAAGAAAAACCTTGGTTTCCACGGGCGACAGGTCGGCGAAAATACGCACATACAATTTTCCGCAGGGGAGAATGACCGACCACAGGATTAACTATACAGTATATAATTTAAGTTCCTTTTTGGATGGTAATATCCAGGAATGTATCGACAGGCTGTCGGTTGCCGAGAATGCAGAAAAATTAAAAGAGGCCACGCTGTGACCTCTCCGGATCAGTGGGTGATTATTGTCAACCCGTCGTAAGCTGCATAAATTCCCTCGGGCAATTTCTTTTCAAAATCCCGGTGTTTCCCTATTTCATGACAGAAATGAGTGAGGTAAGCTCTTTTGGGTTTTAATTCTCTAATCAATTCTATGGCTTCTTCAACCGTAAGATGGGCAAAATGATCTTTGAATCTTAAACTGTTTAATATCAAAACATCAAGATTCTTCAATTTCTCCTTTTCGTGGTCGGCAATTGTCTTTGCATCAGTTATATAGGCAAAGTCGCCTATTCTGAACCCGACAATGGCAAGATTTCCGTGCATCACATTGACAGGGGTGACTTTAACACCTTTGATATTGAATGGAGTGTCGCTTATCTCATGCATTTCGAACGAGGGCACACCCGGGTAAAGATGATCCTTGAAACAATAATCCAGTCTTCTGTGCAGATCTTCGTTTACATCTTTCCTTAAATAAACGGGAAATTTACCGTTTACACAAAATGGCCTGAGATCGTCAAATCCACCCACATGGTCATAGTGTGTATGGGTTATCAGTGTCGCATCTAACCAAGTGATATCTTCCCTTATGGCCTGATGCTTGAAATCGGGTGAAACATCTATAAGCAATCTCACTCCTTGGGTTTCGACCAAAGCCGAGCAGCGCGTCCTTTTATCTTCCGGTGCATCCGACCTGCACACGGGGCAATAGCATCCGATTTCGGGCACACCCTTAGAAGTGCCCGATCCAAGTATGGTCACCTTGATCTTGTCGTCAACAATACCTACTTCCGGATGGAGGGTAACTCCAAAATCTTCCAACACCCTGTCGATTATATGTTTCGATAGGGAAACAATATCACCGGCTGTTGCATTCCCCAGATTGGTTATGACAAGGCATTGTTTCGGATACACCTGTGCATCTCCTATCTTATACCCTTTCAATCCGGCGTTCTCAATCAGCCATCCGGCAGGTATTTTCACATAATATGGATTGTCGGTTTCATAATAGGGTATGTCAGGATGTAATGCCGACATCACTTCCCTGTAAAAATAGATTCTAACCACAGGATTTTTAAAGAAGCTGCCCGCATTCCCGATTTTTGCCGGATCCGGGAGTTTGGAGTTCCTTATTTTTACTATTTCCTCGGCCACCTCCTTGATGGTAGGAGAATGGTCAAGCCTCTGTTTCAGGTCTTTCAATGGCCCGTATTCAAGATTTCCGGCTATTTGTGAATTTGAAAGTTTGAAACTAACTCTCAATATCACGTAACGACCTTTACCTGCATTTTTAAATATACTGTCACGGTAGCCGAATTGACATTCTTCTCCGGTCAAGGTGACTATGTTTCGTGTCGTCAGGTCAAAACATTCAACCTTATGAATCACGGAAGATGCCTCACATCCGTATGCGCCTATGTTCTGAACCGGCACCGCTCCTACATTTCCCGGAATGCCTGCAAGATTCTCAATACCCGAAAACCCGTTGGATATGGCGTAGTCAACCACGTCTGTCCATCTTTCACCTGATCCGGCTATCACGAAAACCGTGTCTTCATTTTTTTTATAATGTGTTATCCCTTTAATCTGTGATTTGAGCACAATACCGTGGAAATTCCCGTCAAAAAATGTGTTAGATCCCCCGCCCAATAGAAACAAGCGGTTCTCAAGGAATTCCGGCGTTTGGATCACCTTCTTGAGCTGCTCTACGTTAGAAAACTCACAATAATAGTCAGCTTTTGCAGCCACATGGAAAGTCGTGAGGGGTAAAAGGTCTTTGTTTTGCTCTATATGGATATTCATATTTCAATATCGTTCTGCCGGTCATTGCCTGAATCTGACAAGTCGGCCATCTTCAAACCATAATACTTTCCCGTTGTCATAATTCCAAATGTCTATGGTTTGGGAATAGTCGTGTCCGGAGTTCACGTCAACCGGATTTCCCAGCGCGAGCCTGCATTCATCTTTTGTCATGCCCGATTTCACTTTCCCGATGCTAATATAGTCCCATGTCTCAGGTTCTATTGTGGGATAATGTTTCCTTATGTCGGAGATAGAAAACAGATTATGAAACGACCGGCTCTCTGTACCTGAATTCCCGAAGTTCATGAACATGTAAGCCTCTTCACCTGATTCATCTTTGATTTTAACTTTTAGAGGAAACAAAAGGGAGCCCGGTTCAACTGCCGTCACAGTGACCGGAATATATTTTTTCCCGTCGATTCTTTCTCCGTTTTCATCATACCAAAGATTTGAACGGGTCCATAAGTTTTTCCCCACCAATTTTTTTCGTGCCTGCATCACCATCTCGGCATCTATCATCATAGGCACCTCATCGCTCTTGAAAGAGGTCATTGCCGATTCGAATTCTTTATTCGTATCATAGGCAAGAAGTCGTTCCCCGTCGGTGAAAAGAATAACAACTGTTAAATCTCCGGCTGCATTCATCTTTGATTCCACACCGGCAAACTGCATCAATTTTCCTTTTATTGACACACTGTCGTTAGGAAAAAGTTGTTGTTGGGTGTCATAAATAAGTAAGGCCTTATCATCTGTTGCTATAAAAATTTTCCCTTTCTCCCATTCCTGAAGAGGCAATGCGTTGATGCCGGAAAAGAATTCTTCCTCATCGGTTGCCTTGGCTTTTCTCTTATCTTCTTTCGACATGTTGATTTTCTTTGTGCCCTCAATTCCTGTGAAGCAGGATTGCAACAGACATAGGGAGAAAAAACAACAGGTTGCGGCTATTGTTCCGAACAAATACTTTTTTATATGAATCTCTCTGAAATGCATAAATACTCTAATGCAAAATTAGTCAAAAAAAGATAGAAACCTTTGCCTGTATGAAAATAATTAGTAACTTTGCACTCGCAAAGCGCAAGCGGAATGGCGGGATAGCTCAGTCGGTTAGAGCGTCGGATTCATAACCCGGAGGTCCCGAGTTCAATTCTCGGTCCCGC
>JAFLTM010000096.1 GCA_022509225.1 Muribaculaceae bacterium | reverse complement strand
TCACATACAAGGCAATGAACGACTCGGCGGTGTTCAATGCCGACAGTTATAAAGAATTCTTCCGGAAACTCCTTGGCATAAGAGAACCTCGCAGTGTTGGACGTAAAGAAGTGGTTATCAACGATATTTCAGATGAAATTGCTTTAACTCGACTTGCCGGACTTCAACAAACTTGCAGTCACCTGTTGAAAGAGATCAGGCGTCACGTCGGCTATATGGAATTCTGGAAACCCACATGCTCGTTCTCTAAAGAAATTACTTTTGCCGGTGAGAAATTAGACCATGTTGTGGAATATCTTCATGATTGCAGGAATAATAATATTGTCGACAGGCTCTCCGAATTCCCTTGGATATACTCTACCTGGATTCTGGATCCCTGCAGACCCGACTATATTCTTCCCGTTATTAAATGGTGTTTCCCTGTGGGGTATCCATTGTATCTGTTGTCTTTAAGGGAAAGAAAGAAACTTGCAGCAAATCTTGACAAGACCATAGCCCTTTCAGATGAGCTGGCTTCCATTTTGAAAGAGGATAAAAATTAGGGAGACCGCTAATTTTCGGTTTGCTGTTTCAAAAGAAGATGACCGAACCTGCAATAGATGCATTTATTTTTTTCACAATATTCTTTTTTCAAATGAAGAAGACTTTGGGAACGGGCCGCATCTTTTGCCTCTATGCCAAGATTTTTCCACTGTCGGGTCACAACATTGTTTTCTGCCGGGAAATCATTCATCAACCCCAAAACTCTTTCAGAGGTTTCCTGATCACCCGTTGATGCAGAATAGGCATAGATCAAGGGTATAGCCACATTAATGGCAAGCAAAAGTTTGCTTGAATAGGAAAGTTCGTCGGAAATATCCCTGGCGTCCGTGTCGAATGAGAAATGGGTTTTCCAATATCCCTCCATTCTGGAATCAAACACCTCATGAAGATTCCCACCATCCCGACACACCTGCAGCAGACGGGAAAAGAGAGAGAAACCTCCCAAAGCTGTAACCGCCAAGTATGCAATCCTTCTGTGAGGAAAATTCTGAGGTCTTGTGCGGCTGTTCTTCCATAGACCGGGCCTCATCGGTTTCAGATTATATTTTCTTGCAAGAAAGTAATATTCCCTACAAAGCGCCTGGAAATATTCATCAAACATGTGAAGGGTCGGATCAAGCATGGCCGACTGTCCGAACAAAATAGCCTCCAATTGTTGCAGATTATCGCTGTGATGGTGAAGTATTTTCAAGGGCACGGATTTTGCGAGCATCTCAAACGGTTCGCCATTTAGTCCGAAACCAAGTCCCCTTGCAAGCATTATGAAACAGGTCTGCTCCCAGTCTCCCCCGGTTATTGAGTGAAGCGACAAAACTCTCTGCGCTTTCTGTTGCATCCGCTCAACAAACAATGTCTCCATCCAGTCGGTTATATTCACTCCTGAAATACCACGGAGTTGTCGGGCACATCTGACCTGATCATTGTGAACGGTAAGTTCTGCCATTGTCCGGAAAAAGCTTTCCGGAAGAATAACCTCTATCTGAGGGATAAAGCTTCCATCTTCCCTGACGATTCTTTTGTCTGAAATTGCAACAACATGCAAAATCACATTTTTATATGCATCGTCATTGTCATGCCGGTGCCGATACCAGTCAGATGCTTTGACATGGATTTCAACGTTCCCGACCCACTCCACCCCCTGGATCTTGACCTTGGAATTAAAAAAATCAGGACCGGAATCCTGATTATGCACGCCCGGATCTATCACTTCTATTTCAAGACCAGACACATCATGGAAATGAGTGCCTTTTAATCTTGTTTGCCATAGATAATGATAGAGTTTTTCCATCTGTAGTCACAACAGTTCTCCCAATGGCATGAAATTCTGGAAATCATGACCGCAACCGGGACATTTCCTTGGCGGCTCCTTCCCTTCAAATATATAGCCGCAATCCATGCATTGCCATTTCACAGGTTCATCCCTTTTCCAAACCGTGCCTGTTTCAATTTGCTGCCGCATCAGGGCGAACCTTTCTTTATGATGACTCTCCACTCCGGCAATTATACTGAATCTCACAGCAATCTCTGCAAACCCTTCATCCCGGGCAACCTTGGCAGCCTCGGTGTAGGTCTGGACACCCTCGATATCCTCTTCATGTTCCGCCACAAGAAGATTTGACTCCGTTGGAGAGAGAATGCCGGCATCAATCTCAATGGGGTCGGTAATCACAGGTCCCTCCTGCAGATATTCAAGAAAAGTTTCTGCATGTTGTTTCTCGTTCTCGGCGGTGTCCTGAAATATTTTGGCAAAGAAATGATACCCCTCTTTTTTCGCACTCTTTGCAAAGAAAATATATCTGGAGTAGGCTGTGGACTCCACAAGATATGATTTCGCAAGATATTTTTCTGTTTGAGTCCCTTTAAGATCTTTCGCAATCATATAAGATTCCGGTTTAACTTTTTTTCTTATTTATATCAATCATCGTTAACCTCTTCCTGAACCACATAACAGTTTCTTAGAAGATTGATCAACATCACCATGGCATGGTTTGATGCACTCTCAATCACAGTGTTTCTGTCACCTTTAAAATGAAGGCATTCGCTAACTATGGTTTCTCCATATTTCACGGCAATCCACACGGTACCCACAGGCTTCAAAGGGGTGCCACCCTGGGGACCCGCGATTCCGGAGGTGGCTATGGCGCAGTCAGAACACATAAGTTTTGCCACCCCTTGCGCCATTGCTTCAACAACTTCCTTGCTCACCGCCCCATGTGTTGAGATGTCACTCCTTTCAACATGCAGCACATTGGCTTTTACATCGTTTGAGTAACTCACCACGCTTCCTTGAAAATAGGATGAGGAGCCCGGCACCTGGGTTATCCTGTGGGCAAGGTTACCGCCGGTGCAACTTTCGGCACAGGCAACCGTGAGTTCACGCTCATGTAGGAGACCTCCCAACACTTCTGCCACTGTTTTGTCTTCCATAGCAACCACATCCCTGGTGAATATGCTGTTGAGGTTGTTATGATAACGGTTCATCTGAAACCGGAGAAGCTCTACCCCGGTGTTCATACCTGTAAGGGTAATGTTAGTGACCAGATGGGCGTTTTCTACAGTGATTTTGACAAATTCAGGCAATTGGGATACAAAATGCCTTATCACCTTGGAAAGTTCCTGACGGGTATATCCATAAATCACCACATGTCTTGTCTCGGTGTAATAATCACCGATTTTTTCTCGTGTTTTTTTTGATGTTGATTTATCTTTCTTCATTGTCATATTTTAACTCGGGAATAGGGAGGTTCCGACAGGCCGCAGAAATCACCCTGAAGAAATTTGAAATAACCCGCCGTGGCCACCATTGCTGCATTGTCGGTTGTGAATTTTCGTTCCGGAATCCAAGCCTTTATATTTCTTTTCCTGCAGAACTCTTCAATAGCAGCCCTCATGCCGCTGTTGGCAGATACACCTCCACCGATTGCTATCTCCTTGACCGGATAACTTTTATAAGCCTCCTTAAGTTTATCAATAAGTATGTCAATAATGGTTTTTTGAAGAGATGCAGCCAGATCTGCCATATTTTTTTCTATGAATTGCGGATCCTCCTTGAGCCTGTCGCGCAGAGTGTATAAAAAAGATGTTTTCAGCCCGCTGAAGGAATAGTCAAGACCCCCAATGTGAGGTTTGTGAAATTTGAATTTGTCAGGGTCGCCTTCCCGGGCAAGCCGGTCGATATGCGGCCCACCGGGATATGGGAGCCCTATAAGCTTCGCGCATTTGTCAAAAGCCTCACCGGCGGCATCGTCTATGGTTTTCCCAAGAATCTCCATGTCATTATAGCCTTTGGCAAGAACTATCTGGGAATTTCCACCCGAAACCAAAAGACACAGGAATGGGAAAGATGGAATTTCAGAATCCTGCGAATTCTTTATGAAATGCGACAACACATGTGCGTGCAAATGATTGACATCAATCAATGGTATTCCAAGGCCTATGGCCATTCCCTTTGCAAAAGAGGTGCCCACGAGAAGCGAACCCAACAGTCCCGGGCCTCTTGTAAAAGCGATAGCCGACAATTGCTCTTTCTTCACGCCGGCCTCTTTCAAAGCCTCACTGACAACCGGCACAATATTTTCCTGATGGGCTCTTGAAGCAAGTTCGGGCACTACACCTCCGTAATTCTCATGCACTTTCTGGCTCGCAATCACATTGCTCAACAGAACACCGTCGTGGATTACGGCAGCGCTCGTGTCATCGCATGATGATTCTATGCCCAAAATAAAAACACCCATAAGAATTAATGCAATTACAAATTTAATCCATTTTGGTCAAATCCCAAATTTGATTTCCTAAGGGTAAATCCATCATTCCCGGATATTTGTTTGCTGACTTCATTTTGTCTATTCGGAAAGTATGATTAAATTTGCATCGGTCAAATGCGATAATAGCTCAGTTGGTAGAGCATCAGCTTCCCAAGCTGAGGGTCGC
>JAFLTM010000095.1 GCA_022509225.1 Muribaculaceae bacterium | reverse complement strand
AACCGTAATCGTCGGAACCGGAATCCGATATTCTATCCATTGAACTATGGAGACTAATTGTTCTTTATTGAAACAGTTCTTTTGGTTTCTCTGTCTTGACTGAAACATTGCAAAGTTATTTATTTTTTACGAACTTTACAACCTCGGCAAACTAACCGAGCAACATGCCTATGAACGTGAGAATAGAGGAGGGGTGGAAAAATATCTTGCAAGATGAATTTGAGAAGCCTTATTTCATTGAACTCACCCAAAAAGTGAAGGCTGAATATGCCGATCCCTCAACAAGGGTTTATCCCCCCGGTAAAAAGATATTTGCAGCATTCGATGCTTGTCCATTTGATAACGTAAAGGTTGTGATAATCGGTCAGGATCCTTATCACGGCGCCTGTCAGGCAAACGGACTTTGTTTTTCTGTTGCAGAAAATGTGAAAATGCCGCCATCGCTGGTCAATATTTTCAAAGAGGTTTCTGACGACACGGGGTCTCCGTTCCCGACTAATGGAGATTTGTCACGGTGGGCTGAGCAGGGTGTTCTCCTTTTGAATTCTTCACTTACAGTAAGAGAGGGTCAACCCGGATCACATTCCTCTATAGGCTGGGAAGAATTCACAGATAAGGTGGTGGATAAATTAAACCGGGAAAAACAGAATCTGGTATTTATACTATGGGGAGCTCATGCACAAAGGAAAGGAGGAAAAATAGATAAATCAAAGCATCTTGTGCTCTCTTCACCTCATCCTTCCCCATTGTCGGCACACAAAGGATTCTTCGGAAACCATCACTTTACCAAAGCTAACGCTTATCTTGAAAAACATGGTGTCGGGAAAATCAATTGGTAGTCTTCTCTTTATTTGTATGTGTATCCCCGCCTTCGGGTTGGATACGCATCAAAAAATACTGCGTGAAGATGTGCGTACATTGAGTGTAAGAAACAATAATGATTTTATGCAGCCTCCTGTGATAGATCTAAATGGCTACAACACAATTGATATTAATTTCGACATAATCGGGGAGAAGCATGAAGATTTATGCTACAGGCTTATCCATTGCAATTCCGACTGGCAACCCTCATCTCTTGTGGAAAGCGAATATCTTTCGGATTTCAATGAATATCGGGTCGAAGACTTTGAATACTCATATAACACCTTCACTCATTATGTGAATTATAACATAAGAATTCCGGCATCACCGCAAAGTATTTTAAAATCAGGAAATTATCTGTTGCAGGTTTATTCTTACGATAACCCGGATTCTATTTTATTGCAGGCTCGATTCATGGTGGCTGAAGATTTGGCAACAGTTTCAGGATTTGTATCCGGCAGAACAGACAGAGGGTTCAATGATAAATTCCAGCAGCTTGAATTGGAAGTGGCTTTACCCAACAATGGGGAAATTGATCCTTTAACAGATTTGAAAGTGACCGTGATGCAAAATAATCGTCCCGAAACGGAAAGAGCGATATCAACACCGGCCTTTGTAGAGAACGGTGTGCTGCATTTCAGACATTCACCTTATCTTATCTTCCCGGGAGGGAATGAATACAGAAGGTTTGAGACAGTCAGGGCGGATTATGCCGGTTTGAATGTAGATTCGGTGCGTTTTGTAGATAATCAATGGCACGCATGGATTACTCCGGATTCCCAAAGAGGGGATAAGCCCTATCGGTATGACAGCACCCAGCATGGCAGATTCAAAATTGATGAATATAATTCTACCGATCCTGATTTGTCGGCAGATTATGTTGATGTGCATTTCAAGTTGATTTCTGAAGAATATCCCGAAACCGATGTGTATATAAATGGAGATTTCACCAATAATATCCGTGATTCCAAGACGAGGATGCATTACAACAATATGGAATCATCCTATGAAATCATCATGAACCTTAAACAGGGTAGTTATAACTACAGATATGAGACGGTCAGTAAAAATGGGGGAGAGGATCAGGAATCAAATATCGAGGGTGACAAATATGAAACCCGCAACGAATATCTCGTGCGGGTATATTTACGAAAACCGGGCGACAGATACGACCGGCTTATAGGGTATAAGGTAATAACTATTGATTGATGGCTATCTTAAGAGACCTTCCGTTTGCAACCACGATATAGATGCCGGACTGGAGGTTAGTTACAGATAAAGAGCGTGCGAAAGCTTTAGCCATCGTCTGACCCGAAAGGTTGAAAACAGATATTTCAGACGGATTGTCGCAATAAATTGTGCCATCGGCATAATAGAGGCTTTCATCACCTGCCGATAGTTTTTTCACTCCTGCATAGGAAGAGGAATAAAACTGTACGGATTGATACTGAAGATTCAAGACAACAGAGAGGGCACCCCCATACCAGTTGGGAATAACCCAACTTGAATCTTCACCATAAGTGAACGGCAATGTTTGCGAGTTTCCCGGGTTGAACGTTACATTGGTGCTCGACCAAGGTGTGATGGCATTAAGTTTATTGTCAGACAGAGCTG
The DNA here is from genome assembly GCA_022509225.1 of Muribaculaceae bacterium. Lineage (GTDB taxonomy): Bacteria > Bacteroidota > Bacteroidia > Bacteroidales > Muribaculaceae > Lepagella. Next base: position 2,004 of record JAFLTM010000095.1, on the reverse strand, counting down.
TATAGAATCTAAACATCAAACCCTCCTCTATATCTTCACAGGCAGGGAGGTCAGTGAAGCTTGCCGTGTAAGTATATTCATCCTGAGGGAGAAGTATGAAAGAATCATCGGTAGGACTCATGCCTTTGAAAGAACCTATCATATATATTTGCTCCGGAGTGTCGGGGAGTGCGGCTTCATATTCTGCAGAAGAGACACATTTGAATTCCGGTGCCGAGCCTGCGGGCACTTTCAAATAAGCGGTGTTGGCTGGGATATATTCAATGTCTGCCGTAATAAAACCTAAAGAACCGTCGGCACAAGTTCCCAGCACCCTCATGGTGGAAGGGTCATATTCAACCCGGTTTGATGTCTTTCCCTGAAGATAGTCGAAATAGACTCCGGAAAGTGCATTCGAGGGTAATGCCTCCACATCTGTCAGCAGTTCCATCTTGTTTTCGGAAGCCGTTGATCCTGCACACTCGATCACAACCGGACTGCCCGGTGGCACACCATTTGTTATTTCCACCATTTCTGCCATTCCGAATCCCACTCTTGAAATATAATATGCCTTCACGCCTGAGGAATAGGGCTTATATGCAAAAGAGGTGAACATGCTGGTGTAGCCTTTGCCATTGGCACTGACAGTAGGCGCCGCAGCAAAATAATTATCACCTGAAATAGAAACCGGCAACACCATCCATTTGCTGAAATTCACATTGCTTACGCTGCCGATCGTGGCATATCCAACCGGATTGGTGAGGCTTGTTCTTCCGTCAGAAATATATTTGGTATAATTCCCGTAAGTTCCGTAGAGTCGGTAGAGGGTTTGATTGTCGGCAGAACCGTCGGCGCCGAAATTGATTGTGACGCTGCTCCCTACCAGCGACTGAAAGTCTACCCCCTGTGCGACGATGTCGTATTGATTGCCTGAAATATTTGTTATATAGAAAATAGAAGCAGGATCCGAAAGTATCTCCTCGGTTTCTGAACTTAAATGCAGTGAATGTAAGTCTGCCTGACTTGCCACAACGTCGGCTGAACCCTGATTGTCGATCATCGATGCCCATCTCTTAGAGCCGTAATTCCTGATTCTGTAGTAGCCCGCTCCCGAAATGTTAGCAAGAAGTGGTGATGCGGTCAGCACAATGCCTGCGGTCAACAACAAATATTTTTTCATAAAGTCCGAATTTATGGAATCAAGTCACAAATTTAAAAATTTTTCTTTTCTATTCCACTATAAAACAAAAAGAATAATTGTCATCGACAATTATTCTTTAGAATCCGTAGAAGGTATGCAATCATAGCTTCATAGTTATTTTACCCTCTTTTGAAATTAGGAAAGCTCCGGTGGTTGATCTTATGTCATAATCTTTCAGGGTTCTTTCACTAATTTGGGCAATGTTAAGATGTTGCCCGGTGTGCACCTTATCCACAAAAAGAATTTCATTCATCAGCACGCTATCGGAATCGTTGCATATTGAAATGAACTTTGTGTCTGCGGAATTTTTGAAAGATTCACTTAACTTTTTGTTAAGGATTCTTGATGAAGGAATCTTGGGATTCCATACACTCACCACAATATTTTGATCTTTATTGTTTTCTCTGTTGAAAATTGATTCGCCTGAAACGGTGTTGATTGCCGGAGCGTGGCTCCCAACTGAAAGATTTCTGTCTCTTTGAATTGCGGATGATAAAAATATGGCCACAACAAAAGACAAAATAAAAAATTTTACTTTCACAATCTTAAAATTAGTTACACAATAGCTGTTACGTACCTTCAAGGTGCCCTACAGCGATACTTCTCACAGTTACAGATTAATAAAATTATGTTATAAAAAACTGCTGTAAAACATATTTTGATGCAAAATTACTATAGAATTCAAGAATTTCCAAATTTATAGTCAAAAAAAAGATTACCTATGCTTTCTGCTACAAAATTAAGGGTGTATCAAAATTTAAATTTTGACACACCCTTCACTATGACTTTAACCCTACGGTTTAATTTGAGAACACCAGCTCGTC
>JAFLTM010000094.1 GCA_022509225.1 Muribaculaceae bacterium | reverse complement strand
TGGGGCATTATGTCGAACTATGTCGCAATATATGGAAAGGAGATGTTGGGTATAACAGACGGAACCGGATTATTTTTCATGATTCTTTCTTTAGGACTTTTCACGGCAAGAGTGGCCGGTGCAAAAGCTTTGGCGAAAGGCAAAATAATAAGAAGTGCTGCAATCGGCGTGGTGCTCTCGCTTTTCGGATATTCTGTGTTTGCTGCCGTCGAATCTCCATGGGCATACTATACGGCTGCAGCACTTATCGGACTTGGAAACGGAAATATGTATCCCGCTTTCCTCAATATGTTTATCAATATCGCAAGAAAGGATCAGAGAGGCACAGCCAATTCATCCATTCTTACATCATGGGATGTAGGAATGGGAATCGGAATTGTTGGAGGTGGTTTTCTCCTTGAATATATCTCTTATTCGGCCGCCTTTTGGGGTGCCGCTGCCATACAATTTGTTGGCACCCTCACCTTCTATCTCTTCACCAAGGAATTTTACCGGAAAAGAGTTCTCCCCGTCAAATAAGATCTATACCTGCTTCCTTGCATGCTTTGACCTGCTCTTCAGGCCAGATACTTGCCTGCACCTCCCCTATATGTGCCTTTTGCAGTAGATACATGCAAAGCCTGCTTTGACCTATTCCTCCTCCAATTGAATATGGAAGCTCACCCTTAAGAAGCGACTGGTGAAATTCAAGCTCTTTCCGCCTCTCCTCTCCCTTTGCCGCGAGTTGCCGTTCAAGACTTTCAGGACTAACTCTTATACCCATCGACGAAAGTTCAAATGGTGTTTCAAGCACAGAATCATACACGAGGATGTCGCCGTTAAGTCCTTTGTACCCGGCTTCGTTTTCGGAAATCCAGTCGTCATAATCCGGAGCTCGTCCATCGTGCGGCTTGCCGTCTGAAAGATCACCGCCAATACCGATAAGGAAAATGGCACCATATTTTTTCAGTGCTTCAAGCTCTCTCTCTTTTGGCGACAGACCGGGATACATGTCAAGAAGCTCCTGGGCATGAATAAAAGTGATCTCCTCCGGAAGTCGAGGTGTAATATGTGGGAAACGATCGTAAACATCTTTTTCCGTCTGCTTTATCGCTTCGTAAATTTTCTTAACCGTTGATTTCAGATAGTCTAATGTGCGGTCTTCCTTTCTTATAGTTTTCTCCCAATCCCACTGGTCAACATAGAGGGAATGAAGATTATCAAGTTCTTCATCGGTGCGTATCGCATTCATGTCGGTATAGAGGCCGTATCCCGGCGCAATGTCGTAGGCACCCAATTTCATCCTCTTCCATTTTGCAAGGGAATGAACCACCTCAGCAGGTCTTTCACCCATATCCTTGATTTTAAACGAAACCGGCCTTTCCACTCCGTTTAAATCATCATTGAGTCCTGTTCCTTTCAAAACAAATAGCGGTGCAGTCACCCTCCTCAGATTCAAAGATTCCGACAATCGCTTTTGGAAGGAATCTTTTACCATTTTTATTGCAACCTCTGTGGTCTCAGGCAATAATTTTTTGTTATACTTTTTTGGAATAATTAATGACATATTTCTTGTTTTATTTGTATTTATTATGCAAATGTATAGTATTTATTCATATTTACAAAATATTTGAAAATATTTTTACGCATTTATTTACTTTTTGTATTTTATTGCCACTTTTCATACTCTTCCTCATTCTTACATCTAATTTGATTAATTTTGTAAATCCTCAAATCTTCACAATAAAAATTTAACCTTAATTATATGAGAATCATTCTTTTTACCTCTTTTCTATTGTTGACAAGCCTGTTGGCAGCCTCAGAACAACTTGCCATTAATATCTCGGGAAACGGATATATAACCAAAGATCAGAAGGGTGCCAAAATAACCGACAACGGGCTTGAAGACTGGACTGACCCGGAGTCAATCATCAGCATTTACTTTTATCTTCATGAACCCGTTTCAAACGCCTCTTTGGCATTAATGGCGAAAGGTGATTCCCAAATAAAAGTAAGCTACGGAAAAAAGAGCTTTAAGGTTAAACTGAATTCCGATGAACTCGTTCGTGTGCCGGTTGGTAAAATCAATATTAAAGAACCGGGATATGTGAAGATAGATCTTCAGGGAATCTCTAAAAAAGGAGCTGAATTCGGAGATGTGTCACAATTATTGGTCAGCAATGTGAAAGGAAATAGCAACTTCGTGAGAGATTTTTCAGATTATTGGGGTCGTCGCGGTCCTTCCGTTCATCTTGGCTATTCGCTGCCCGAAGGCGACACTGAATGGTTTTATAATGAGGTCACAGTGCCTGAAGAGGGTGAAACTATGCACAGTTATTACATGGCCGACGGCTTTGGTGAAGGATATTTCGGTATGCAATTCAATTCACCCACGGAAAGACGTATCCTGTTCTCGGTTTGGAGTCCCTTTGATACCGAAGACCCCTCGGAGATTCCTGACAGTTTGAAAATCAAACTTCTTCGAAAGGGCAAGGATGTGCATATCGGGGAATTCGGAAACGAAGGTTCGGGAGGTCAAAGCTATCTCATTTATCCGTGGAAAGCCGGAGAAACTTATAAATTTCTCATGCAGGTGAAACCCGATGATGCAAACAATACCATCTACACCGCTTATTTCTTTGCTCCGGAAGAAAACCAATGGCAATTGATTGCAAGCTTTTTACGTCCGCAGACATCTACCTGGTATAAGAGACCTCATAGTTTCCTTGAAAATTTCAACCCCGATCAGGGCTATCTCTCCAGAGAAGTTTACTTTGGCAACCAATGGGCACGCAGTAAAGAGGGGAAATGGACCAGACTCACCGACGCAACATTCACCCACGACGCAACGGCAAAAGCCGGTGTGCGACTCGACTATCAGGGTGGAAATGCCCCCAACAATCGGTTTTATCTCAAAATGGGAGGATTTTTTAACGACTCAGTGCCAATGGGTTCAAAATTTTATTGCAGCCCATCGGGCAAAAAGCCACAAATCGATTTTCAGGCCCTTGAAATGTTGTAGTTAATACCGGAGGCTACTCCTCTCCTTTGGAATAGTTGAGGTTTGCCTCCGGTCCGGTTTTCTTACGGCAAAAAAGGTCGGCAAACCGGATGGCATACTTGTCAAATGCAACTCTGCGGTAAACAAAAAGTCTTTGCATTTGGAAATTCCATCCCAATGAAACAACAGCCGAAACGATCAATCGTGAAATGGTGAAATAACCGTCGGGTCTAAAGCCGATCCTTTCCAAGAAATGCCATCGTGATAATACCCAATATAGTCCCTCTGTACCGAAAGAGTTGAGAAGCATACTTCCGAACCATATCATCGTGAATTTCACAGCAACTGCTTTCCAGGGGCAATCAAGCGAATGATATGTGAACTTATAATTGACTATGCAGTTGGCTATACCACCACACAGCGCACCTATAGCAGTGGAATAGATAGGCTGGAGCCCTACCCAGGCAAACATCACGAAAGAAACGATAAAATCAAACCACGCACAGAGCTGCGAAGACATGCTCGACCGTATGAAAGTAACTACAAGAGAGTCTGTATGGACAAACCGGTAGATTATTTTCTTAATTTTGTCAACCATGCAAATTGCTGTGCTTCAATTCCTCCCGAAAGAAGCGTTTAGTCACGTTTTGGATTGTAGGGCTTCAAAGGATCTTTTTTTGCAAAATAACGCAGGTCCTGGCAGAAGTGGTAGATATTCAATGCCCAAAGAATAACCAATATCACCACAGCAAGTATATCGAAAAAGCCAAAGTCAAACCCGCATATTTCAAGCGACGCCTTTTGCCAGGGGACATATATACCCACCGTATTGATGGCTATCATGACAAGACGGAATTCCGTAGGCCCGAATCCACCGTAATTTAAAAGAAATTCATCTTTAAGTATGGTAAGAATATAGGTGTGAATCGATATTACAAGATACCCGGCAAGCACAAGCAACGCAATGTCAAAATTGAACAAGGGAGACAATCCTGCCCCTATACACATTATGCATATTGTGAATGCATCAAGGGAATGGTCAATGAAAAAGCCATACGTTGGACGTTGGGTGTTTCTGACACGTGCCAAGGTCCCGTCAAGGCTGTCGCCGAACCAGTTCACGACAAGACCGAACGACGATATCCAAAGAAATTCAATATGAATGGTGCCGAGCCAATATCCCACGGCACATATTATCGCCCCGACAAAGCCTGTCCATGTCAGGAAATCCGAGGTCATCCAGAGGGGAAGCCTTTGCGCTATCTTAACAAGCAACTTTTTCTCGGCAGCACCGAGAAAAGATGTCTGGATTCTTTTGGCGGAACTTTTTCCCATTAGCTTGAAATTATTTTAAGCCCTCAGTCTGGCTGCCGTTTTCTTAATGCCTCTATTGGCAGCTATTGAATAAGCAGTTATAATTCGCAGTGCTAAATTAATAAAAAATTTTTCACTATTCGCTTAATCTTTAATTTTAATTCCACTTGCCTTACCCCTGCTTCTTACGTAACCACTTTATTTTTATACGATTTAATTGGAAATTAAGCCAATCTGTCATAATTTATTTTTAATTT
>JAFLTM010000093.1 GCA_022509225.1 Muribaculaceae bacterium | reverse complement strand
AGGCGAAAACATTTCAGCTGGCTCGACTTCGATTCCCTTTTGCGAAGCTGTTTTCTATCACCACTTCCCTACCAGTTATGAAGCTTAATTCCCGTATGGGATATAAGCCGGTTACATTTTCCGAACTCACGGATGACAATGAGTTCTGGGAAGGTTGCCAGGGTTGCAGAAACTACGATATCCTGCAGAGGAACAATAGAAAAATGTGTCTATGCACAGGTATGTTGTATGATCCCAAACAACCCCTGACAGATAAGGACAAGGCCAATCCTTATATGGTGAAATTTAAAAACACTCTCAATAAAATTTTAAAACTTTCACGTTAAACAGTCTCGGCAGAAACTTCCGGAGATTGGTATGACGTTTAGGTTGAATTGATTTCGAATTCCATTTATCATGACTAATAAAACGAAAAAAAAAGTGGTGCTCGCTTTTTCCGGCGGCCTTGACACATCATTCGCTGTGAAATATCTTTCTGAAGATTTAGGTTACGAAGTGCATACAGCCATAGCGAATACCGGAGGATTTTCAGAAGAAGAATTGAAAAATATCGAGGAAAGATCCCAACAGCTTGGAGCCGCATCACATGCCACCCTCGACATAACGCAAGATTATTATAACAATAGCATCAGATATATGATTGCCGGAAATGTGTTACGCAACGGCACTTATCCTATATCTGTCAGTTCAGAACGTATCTTTCAGGCGATAGCTACTATTGAATATGCAAAAAATATCGGGGCGGATGCCATTGCACATGGTTCCACAGGAGCCGGGAATGACCAGGTTAGATTTGACTCGACTTTTCAGATTCTTGCTCCCGATATTGAAATCATAACCCCCACGAGGGATATGACTCTGACAAGAGATTATGAAATAGAATATTTGAAGAAACATGGTTTTGTGGCTGATTTCAAAAAACTTGAATATTCTATAAACAAGGGATTGTGGGGGACTTCGATTGGGGGTAAGGAAACTTTAAAATCAAACCAGACACTTCCCGAAGAAGCATATCCATCGCAGGTCACTAAGGAAGAACCTGAAATATTGAAAATTGAATTCAAAAAAGGAGAAGTAACTGCTGTCAACGGCAAACATTTTGATAATAAAGTCGATGCTATCCGGGAAATAGAAAAGATTGGTTCTGCTTTCGGCATAGGAAGAGACATGCATATTGGTGACACAATAATTGGCATTAAGGGACGCGTCGGTTTTGAAGCTGCCGCTCCAATCCTCATTATTGCAGCACACAAAATGCTTGAAAAACACACACTGACCAAATGGCAGCAGTATTGGAAAGAACAGGTAGGCAACTGGTATGGAATGTTCCTTCATGAATCACAATATCTGGAACCGGTGATGAGAGATATTGAATGTATGCTGGAAAATTCACAAAGGAATGTAACCGGAACAGTGGAAATTATCCTCCGTCCTCAATCTTTTACATTAGTGGGTGTGGATTCTCCTTTCGATCTTATGAAAACAGACTTTGGGGAATATGGTGAAATCAATAAAGCTTGGACAGCTGACGATGTGAAGGGTTTTACCAAAATTTTCTCCATGCCAATGAGAATCTATACCAATAATCAGAAAAAAAACGGCAAGAACGATTTGAAATGATAAAAATTGGTATTATAGGTGGTGCCGGGTATACTGCAGGTGAGCTAATCAGGATTCTAATCCATCATAAAGATGCTGAAATCAAGTTCGTTCACTCTCATAGCAATGCCGGCAAAAGAATTTCTGATGTCCATAGGGATCTCATAGGAGATACCGATTTATATTTTGAAGATTCTTTTAATCTAAATGACATAGACCTTCTTTTTTTATGTTCGGCACATGGCGACAGTAAAAAGTTTCTTGACTCCAATCTTATTCCTGAAAAAACCAGGATAATCGATCTTTCACAAGATTTCAGAGATGAGTCAAACGGCTTCATTTATGGCCTTACCGATGCCAACAAAGACAAAATTGAAGATGCGTTTCGTGTGGCTAACCCCGGTTGCTTCGCAACGGCAATACAATTGTCGTTGCTCCCTTTGGCTCAATCATCTTTGCTGCCTAAAAAATCAGACATCAATATAACAGCCATAACAGGTTCTACCGGTGCAGGAGTAAAACCTCAGGAAACCACCCATTTCAGCTGGCGTGACAACAATATTTCGGTTTATAAGCCTTTCGTGCATCAACATCTTAAGGAAATTGGTATGACCTTGAACAAGTTTCAGCCAGATTTTTCGGGAAATATAAATTTTATTCCGGTTAGAGGAGACTTTCCAAGAGGGATATTTGCAATGTCTCTGTTGGATTGTAACCTGAATGAAGCTGAGATAAATAAACTCTATTCAGACTTTTATTGTTCATCACCTTTTGTGAAGTTAAGTGACTGTGCCATTAATCTTAAACAGGTTGTCAATACAAATAAAGGGGTGCTTCATTTAGATGTTAAAGATGGGAAATTATTGGTTACATGTGCTATTGATAATCTTTTAAAAGGGGCATCTGGTCAGGCTGTTGAAAATATGAATCTGATGTTTGGAATTGACCGGACAGAAGGATTGAATTTAAAACCCTCAGCTTTTTAATTATAATTTTATGAAGCTTTTTGATGTTTACACACTCTACGACATAGAACCCATAAAGGGGCTTGGCAACGAAGTTTTTGATGCCGAAGGCAACGCTTATCTCGATTTATATGGGGGACATGCTGTCATCTCAATTGGTCATTCACATCCTGCATTTGTTGAAGCTGTATGCAAACAAATTTCAGCTTTGGGGTTCTATTCCAACTCCGTTAAAAATAATTTGCAAGAAAAACTGGCTGAAAAGTTGGGTCGTTTGTCAGGTTATCCCGATTATAACCTTTTCCTTTGTAATTCCGGCGCCGAAGCTAATGAAAATGCGATTAAACTTGCATCATTTTCCACCGGTAGAAAAAAGGTGATCGCTTTTAAGAAGGCGTTCCACGGCAGGACATCAGGCGCTGTGGCTCTAACCGACAATCCTAATATACGATCTCCATTCAATCAAACAGACAATGTGGTTTTTATTCCCTTAAATGATATAGCCGCTATAGAAAAAGTATTGAAAACCAAGGAATTTGCAGCTGTAATTATTGAAGGGATACAAGGAGTTGCCGGAATTTATGAACCATCCAACTCTTTTCTCCGGCAACTTCAACAACAGTGTAAAGAAACCGGAACGTTGCTTATTTTGGATGAGATACAATCAGGATATGGAAGAACAGGTGAATTTTTTGCCCACCAATATTCCGGAATTAAACCCGACATAATAACATGTGCAAAAGGGATAGCCAACGGGGTGCCGGCTGCAGCCGTATTGATTTCTCCCAATCTTGAAGCAACAAAGGGGATGCTGGGTACTACGTTCGGAGGCAATCACCTTGCCTGTGCCGCAGCTATCGCTGTATTAGATGTTATTGAACAAGAAAATTTAATCGAGAACGCACGTAACGTTGGAGAATATCTGATTACTCGACTAAAAGCAATACCGGAAGTGAGTGATGTCAGAGGAAAGGGATTGATGATTGGCTTTGAGGTTGACGGATTTTCCGGATCAGAATTAAGAAAAAGACTTTTATTTGAAGAAAAAATCTTCACAGGTGGCGCCGGAGAGAAAACAATAAGACTGCTCCCTGCATTGACCCTTAACAAACAGCAGGTTGATAAATTTATCATTTCATTGGAAAAAATTATCAAGTCCCAAAAAACGAATTAATGCTATATAATTTTTAGACATGAAAAAATTTACATCTGTCGAAGATATAGGACCTTTAGACAAGGCTGTTGAAGAAGCTTTGGAAATTAAAAGAAACCGTTTTGCATGGACCGATTTAGGGAAAAATAAAACCCTTTTAATGCTCTTTTTCAATTCTTCTCTCAGAACGCGACTTTCAACACAAAAGGCCGCTATGAATCTTGGGATGAATGTTATGGTTCTTGATGTAAATCAAGGTGCATGGAAACTTGAGACAGAGCGGGGGGTGATCATGGATGGCGACAAGGCTGAACATCTACTTGAAGCCATCCCCGTTATGGGATCTTATTGCGATATAATAGGAGTCAGATCTTTTGCAGGTCTTGTCAATAAAAAAGCGGATTATGAAGAACTTGTATTAAATCAGTTTATTAATTATTCGGGACGACCGGTTTTCAGCATGGAAGCTGCTACCCGACATCCGCTTCAAAGTTTTGCAGATCTGATCACTATTGAAGAATATAAAAAGAAGGAAAAACCTAAAGTGGTGTTAAGTTGGGCTCCCCATCCCAAACCATTACCCCAAGCCGTGGCGAACTCATTTGCAGAATGGATGGCCAAAACAGACTATGAATTTGTTATTACTCATCCGGAAGGATATGAGTTAGCTCCGGAATTTGTCGGGAATGCTACCGTGGAGTATGACCAACACAAGGCTTTCATGAATGCTGATTTCATATATGCCAAAAATTGGTCGGCTTTCAAAGATCCCAATTATGGTAAAGTGCTGTCAACAGACAGGAGCTGGACAATAGATAGATCAAAAATGAATCTTACAGATGGTGCTTTTTTCATGCATTGCCTTCCTGTGAGACGCAACATGATTGTCAGTGACGAAGTGATTGAATCTGAAAAAAGCATTGTCATACCTGAAGCTGCCAACCGTGAAATTTCAGCACAAACCGTATTAAAAAGACTTCTGGAATCCCTTTAACAATGATCACTGTAATTAAAATCGGGGGTAATGTCATTAACAACCCCGCGAACTTGCATAATTTTCTTATTGATTTCACAAAAATTCCCGGTAAAAAA
>JAFLTM010000092.1 GCA_022509225.1 Muribaculaceae bacterium | reverse complement strand
TTCCTTGACGTTAGAGGCTCCGGCTTTTTAAGTTCTCTCTCTTTTGAATCACCATTCTTGCCTGCGTCGAATGCTTTCTGGTCGAACATCACTGACGCACTCTTTAGTGAAGTCTCATGGCCTGCCGGCATCACCACCACTATATCCTTCAGAAGAACCGGCGTTTCAAAGCCATCTTCATCCTCCACCATGGCTGTTTTGCCGTCGATACTTTTTATAATTCCACCGCCGGTTGCGTTCAGGAATCTAACTCTGTCGCCTGTTTTTGCCATTCTTCCTCCTCCTCTTTTTCTTTAAGTTCATAAGCCTCAACAATGCGTTGCACCAACGGATGTCTGACAATATCTTTTTTGCCATATTCAATGACTCCGATACCGTCAACGCCTTTCAATATCCTCATTGCCTGATGCAGTCCGCTTTGTGTGCTTTTAGGAAGGTCAATCTGTGTCAGATCGCCTGTCACTATCATGCGGCTGTTCATTCCCATCCTGGTAAGGAACATCTTCATCTGATGGCGCGTGGTGTTCTGGGCCTCATCAAGAATAATCACGGCATCGTTGAGAGTGCGTCCTCTCATGAAGGCAAGCGGAGCTATCTGGATAACGTCGCTTTCCATATATTCCTTCAATTTCAATTGAGGCAACATATCTTCAAGCGCGTCATACAACGGGCGAAGGTAAGGGTCTATCTTATCTTTCATATCACCGGGCAGGAACCCTAATTTCTCGCCGGCCTCCACGGCGGGTCTTGAAAGGATTATGCGTTTGCACGCCTTGTTTTTCAAGGCAGCCACAGCCAATGCTATGGCAATATAAGTCTTTCCTGTTCCGGCGGGACCGAGTGCGAAAGTCAAACCGTTTTTAGCGAAACTTCTCACCATTTTGGCTTGATTCCCATTCCTCGGACTTATGGGACGTCCGTTCTGTCCGAAGATTATCACTCCTTCGCTGCTCACCTGTTTGGGAGGTTCTCCCTTTATAACGTCGATTATAACGTCTTCCGGAAGCTTGTTGTATTGAGCCGCATATTGCTCCAATTCCTTTATTTTCTTTTCAAAAGCTTCAGTTTCACTTTCCTCCCCGATGACACGTAACACGTTCCCACGTGCTGCCATCCGTAATTTAGGGAACAGATTCCTTATGAGATTTACATTGTTATTGTTGACACCATAAAAAATCTGCGGGTCAACCGTGTCTATTATAACATTCCTTTCGTTCATCTAATCTTTTTTAACTACGCCAGAATGTTGCAACTCTTGTGCCAATTATTATCCTACACTCCCCTCAAGGGTGATTTGAAGCAGTTTTTGTGCCTCCACCGCAAACTCCATGGGCAACTTGTTCATAACCTCTTTTGCATATCCGTTCACAATCAATGCCACAGCCTCCTCCGTGGGAATCCCTCTTTGTCTGCAATAAAACAATTGCTCTTCGTTTATCTTTGATGTGGTGGCCTCATGCTCGACAGTGGAAGAGGAATTCCTTACGTCAATATAGGGGAAAGTATGTGCACCGCAATCATTCCCCATCAGCAGGGAATCGCATTGGGTGTAGTTTCTACATCCCGATGCCTTTTCATCCACTCTCACGAGACCCCGATAGGAATTCTGGCTTTTACCAGCGGAGATCCCTTTGCTGACGATTGTGCTCCTTGAATTTTTTCCAACATGAATCATCTTTGTGCCGGTGTCGGCCTGCTGATAATTGTTGGTGACAGCCACAGAATAGAATTCACCCACACTCTCTTCCCCTTTAAGGATGCAAGATGGATATTTCCAGGTTATGGCAGAACCTGTCTCCACCTGTGTCCAGGAAATCTTGGATTTATAACCTCGGCACAGTCCTCTTTTTGTCACGAAATTATATATTCCTCCGTTTCCCTCCTTATCACCGGCATACCAGTTTTGAACCGTGCTGTATTTGACTTCTGCACGTTCCTCGCATATTATTTCCACGATTGCTGCGTGAAGCTGGTTTTCATCGCGCATGGGTGCGGTGCACCCCTCAAGATAGCTCACGTATGCATCGTCATCAGCCACTATTAGGGTACGTTCGAACTGACCGGTGCCGGCGGCGTTGATTCTGAAATAGGTGCTAAGTTCCATGGGACACCTCACACCCTTTGGAATATACACGAAGGATCCGTCGGAGAATACAGCCGAATTGAGTGCCGCATAGAAATTGTCGCGATAGCTCACCACGGTGCCGAGGTATTTCCTCACAAGATCGGGATAATCTTTCACCGCTTCGGAAAAAGAACAGAATATGACACCCAGTTCGGCCAGCTTCTCACGATGGGTGGTTTTCACGCTAACCGAGTCCATCACGGCATCGACTGCCACACCTGCCAACTGTTTCTGTTCTTCCAGGGAGATGCCCAACTTGTTGAAGGTTTCCACAAGTTCGGGATCAACCTCATCTATGCTTTTCTTTAGTTCCTTTTTCTTTGGAGCAGCATAATAAGAGATTGCTTGAAAGTCAATGTGGGGAATGTTCAAATGTGCCCAATGTGGCACTTTGAGGGTAAGCCAATAGCGATATGCCTTGAGCCTGAAATCAAGAAGCCATTCGGGTTCTCCCTTTTTTTCTGAAATAAACCGGATCACGTCTTCGTTAAGACCGGGAGCCACGATATCGGTGGCTATGTCGCTGGTGAATCCGTATTTATAATCTGAATCGGTGGCTTGTTTTAAGATATCTTCGTTGTCTATTCTTTCGGCTGTTTTATCCATATCGGGCGATAAACTAATATTGAAAAATCCCTATTGCAAATGTAATGATTATTATTGAGTATCCTTAATAAAAACTGTTCCCAACAAAAGATTACTCCTTCCGGAAAATTTTCTGAATTTCTTTTTTTACAACAATGAAGTCATATAGACCGGCAAATAGATAATGTTACCCCCTTTTTTTAGATCTTTAGTATAGAGCAGATATGATGCTGAAATCCGGGAAGAATATTTTTTATTAAATTGATCAAGCGATTTATGAGCCTTGTAACCCGACGATTTGACTTCTATAGGACATATTTTATGTTTACGGCTGACCAAAAAGTCTATTTCATAATTTTTTATATTTTCTTTCCTTTCATTATCCTTCTCTTTGAAAATATAATAATAAAGGGCGTTCCCTGAGCTACGCAATTCCTGGGCAACCACATTTTCAAAAACATATCCCAAATCAGTCGGCAATTTATCTAATAGAAGTTTTTGATAGATAAGATTGTCCGTATAATCCCTATCCATAAAAGCCAAGGTAACAAAAAGGCCTGTGTCGGAAATAAACAGTTTAAAAATATCATGATTGGCATGCAAAGAAAAACCAACATTAGGATCATCTGCCACATACGCAAAGTTAACTGTCATTGAATCTGCCAATTCAGCCAATTTTTCTCCCATTCTTGAGGGTTTCCCGTTTTTCACTACGCTACCTACCTTATATCTTAAATTATTTCTCGACAATTCTGATGGGATTGCCTTAAATATGGCTGATATATGACCTGTAGGATCTATTTTTTGAAGATCAGAGACATAAAGCTCAAGTATGTTTCTTTTTATATTATCTATATCTTCAAAATTATTCTTTGAAAGATATTCTGCAACAGCTTGTGGCATTCCGCCTACCAGCATATATAATCGGAAATCTCTTAGAATACTTCTATTCACCGTCTCCCCAAGTGGTTTTAAATTATCAAACGAATAGCTGATGGTCTCGAATAATGTGGATTTGCCCACAGCCCAAAGAAATTCTTCAAAATCCATAGGATACATTGAAATCCTTGTCTCTTCACTTGGTATCAAAATATTCTTCACATTCTTCTTTATGGAGAGAAGAGACCCTGTCTCTATGTAATCATATCTCCCATCTTTCACAAGATGCTTGATAGCTTGTCGAGCCTTGGGGCATAATTGAATTTCATCGAATATTATCACTGAATTCCTATTTGTGAGGGTTACTCCCATCAAATTTTGAAGTCTGAGAAAAAAGAAGTCAAGATCAGACATATCGTCAAACAAATCATAGACGGCCTTCCCCACTATAGAAAAATCTACTATAAGATAACTGACATATTCTCTTTTTGCAAACTCCTCAGCAATAGTGGATTTACCAATTCTTCTGGCTCCTTGAATCAAAAGGGCGGTCTCTCCGTTACTGTTTTTCTTCCAGTCTAATATTTTAGAATAAATCTTTCTCTTGAAAATATATTTCATAACACCTTGATTTTAATGCAAATTAAAAACAAATGCACCAAACAGACAAATGTTTTTACCTGAATTTGTACCAAACAGACAAATGTTTTTACCTGAATTTGTACCAAACAGACAAATGTGGAAAACATTGATGTTAAGGGCTAAGAAGGACTAAAATTATTATAATAAAAAGTTTATAAAATAAAAAAACGTGAGAACTTGCCGATTGTCTCGTCCCACGATTAGAGGCTCCGGCTTGCCCATCCCTGTGAACGAGCAACTACAGAGTCCTCACGCAATTTATGAACACGACGGATCAACTCAAGCACATTCTGTTTGTCGGATATTCATAAACATGGAGCATCCATCGTTGCTTGCTGCTTGACAGGGATTTCGAAACTGCCAGATTTCTAATCGTCAAGAACAAGCATCTTCGTAATCGCTTTGTGACATCGCCTTATATACACTCTATTGTGTTAGGCGATGTCACAAAGATAGTGCATTTTTGCTTAGAAGAAATATTAGGGAAGTTTTTTCTTAATTGAAATTTAATTAGTAAATTTGCGTCGGAAAAACAGGGAGACCTGCGAAATTTCCTGAATTGGCTTATGGTGTAATGGTAGCACTACAGATTTTGGTTCTGCCTGTCCAAG
>JAFLTM010000091.1 GCA_022509225.1 Muribaculaceae bacterium | reverse complement strand
TCATTTCAGGAACATAAGGGCGGTGTTTAATGACGCCTTGGACGATGAGGTTATAAGCTGCTATCCTTTCAGGAAGTTTAAGCTGAGGTATGATGAAACTCCTAAACGGGCGTTGCCAATAGAGAGAGTCAGGGACATATTCAACCTCAGGGTTGAGGAGTGGGAACAGAGGTATATTGATTGTTTCAAGTTGATTTTCTTGTTATGCGGCATTAACATTGTTGATCTATATGGGTTGGCAGATATTGTGGAAGACAGGGTTGAGTATCACATGGCAAAAACTCATCGGTTTTATTCCATCAAGGTTGAGCCCGAGGCAATGGAGCTGATTGAAAGGTGGAGGGGGGATAAGAATCTTTTATGTTACTCTGACACCACCAGGAATTATAGAATTTTTTATAACCGCCTTGCTCATGCATTGAAAGGGCGAGGTCTATCAACCTATATGGCGAGGCATTCGTGGGCGACCATTGCAAGGAAGATTGGTGTGAGTCGTGATGATATTAAACTGGCGTTGGGTCATGGAGCCAAGACTGTCACTGATATTTATATTGACGAGGACAGAGAGAAGGTGGACGAGGCCAACCGCAGGGTGATCGATTTTGTGTTGTACGGCAAAAAATAATTTTCCGGACGCCCCCTTTTTTTTCTTACGATGTTTAACCCGGCTTTGCAGAAATGCGGAGCCGGGTATTTTTTGTAAAAAATTTCTCCAATCTTTTACAAATTTCCAAAACGTGTAAAATATTTTCCATTTCTTTTACAAAAATTTCCATCAAAAATAGTTTTATGATGTCGTCGTTGGTTTTTTTCTTCTTCTACTTCTTCTTCATATTATAGACATATAGATATTTAATTTATTAAATAGATATATGGATATAATATATTCTTTATTCCTTAAAAAGATTCATATATATGATTCTCCGCACGCGCGCGTGAGAGGGGTTTGTTTGGGGTTTTTGAAATTCATAAAAATAAAACCCCTTTGGGGTTATTTTAGAAACCCCTTTGGGGTTTTTGTTTTACATTAAAATAAGGCCTTGAGGTTTTAAAAGCGACTCATCTTTTTAACGGATCGCTTTTTTTATAAGCATTAGTTTTTATGGTTTGGGGTTTTCTTCTTCAAGAAGATTTTTGATGTGCTCTCCTA
Organism: Muribaculaceae bacterium; assembly: GCA_022509225.1. Lineage (GTDB taxonomy): Bacteria > Bacteroidota > Bacteroidia > Bacteroidales > Muribaculaceae > Lepagella. Next base: position 3,816 of record JAFLTM010000091.1, on the reverse strand, counting down.
TCGACGGGGTGACATCCTGGGAGAGGGTCATGTCGAGGTCGACAGCTTTCATTTTCGGGGAGAGGTATTGCGCAAGTTTTTCCATGACAAGTATCCTTTGGAATGGCTTGAGATTTTTTATGTCTGCCTCAAATGTGCCGTCTTCCTGATATTTCTGCCATTGGTCTTGTATGAATGCTTTTATCGTGGAAGTGGTTTTGTTTGGGGTGCCTTTCTGTCGGCCTCCGATGCGGCCACGCCCGTCGTTTTTTTGTCTGGCCATATACTATTGTAGTTTGAAATAGTTGAATGAAGTTACAAAAGTTAAAGTGAGGGGTTGAAGTTGGGGATTTATTTTTGGAGGACAAGTTTAAGTTTTGGCAATTATAGACAGGAAGATATGATAGGAAGCATTATAGGAGGTGCAGTTGGAGCCCTTGGGAGTATTTTCGGTGGGATAAGCGCCAGCAAGGCGATGAAGAAAGTGAAGGGCAACCTTGAGGAGCAGAAACAGGAGAATCAGGCCTGGTATGACAGGCGGTATAACGAGGACGCCACTCAAAGGGCGGATGCTCAGAGGATATTGACGATGACGCAGGAGGCGATCAAGAACCGTAACAAGGCGGCAGCCGGGGCACAGGCCGTGGGAGGTCTAACGGAGGAGAGCGTGGCGGCAGAAAAGGCTGCGAATGCAAAGTCTTTGGCTGATGCGACGAGCCAGATAGCGGTTGCGGGTGACCGGAGGAAGGATATGATCGAGCAGCAGTATCAGCACAAAGATGCCCGACTTGACGATGCGTTGAATAATCTTGAGATTAACAAGGCCAACCAGATCGCCACAGCGGTGAAGGGTGTGGCCGATGCAGGAGCTGGGATTGCGAGTGCTTTTTAAAGTAAACAATGGTCTAAATTGATAGCTCGGTATGGTTACGGACACGAGGGATGAGATAAAGAAAGCGATTATCGCAAACCGGGAGGAACCCCCCACCGGCTCCGCTATGGGAGAGGAATTAAGCGGGGCACCTGCGACAAAAGACAACGGGGCACCTGCGACGAAAGACCCTGCGGGAGCAGCTATGACAAAAGGGACTGGAGCAGCTGCAGAGGGAGGAACAGGCACGGGGCAAGGATGCGGATGAGTATTTTAATCTTTCAATGAAGATTGGGGACAAAGAAAATGAGAAAACCAAGATTCTTTGTGCGTGAAGAATGGGAAATTGTGAAACTTAAAAAATGAATAATTATGCCGAGTGGATATACTGAAAAAATTTATAAGGGAGATAAAGTAACTTTAAAAGACTACCTTTTGCTTTGTGCAAGACAATTCGGAGCTTGTATAATGATGCGTGACGAACCTATGTCAACTCCAATTCCAGAACGTTTTGAACCGGATGATTATCATCTAAAAGAGATTGAACGCATTGAAAAGGAACTGAAAGAATTAAATGATAATCCAAAGACTCAAGAAGAATGGGCGAAAGAGTATCAGAATGCTTATGAAAAAGCAATAAACAAATATAAGGAAAGAGAGTATCAAAAAGCCAGACTGAAACTTCGCTATGAGAATATGATTATAGCTGTTTCAAACTGGGAGCCTCCGACTAAAGACCATATAAACCTAAAGGAGTTTGCCCTAACACAATTGAAAGAAAGTTTAGACTTTAACACCTATTCTTGTCCTTTTGAATTTCCTGAAAAGGAAGAATGGATAGCAACACAGAGCAGTGGGAGTCTGTTACGGGACTCTCTTGCGTATCACAAAGAAAGGTATGCTAAAGAGATTGAAGCTTGTAAGGGAAGGACACAATGGATAAAAGATTTAAGGGATTCTTTGGAAAATAATCAAATAATCACAGATGAAGAAGTAGAAAATCTAATGAAGGATTAATTATGGGGACACCTTCGACAAAAGACTTCAGAAGATGATTTGAAGAAAGAATGAAAAAATAGAGCCGGGGGACAGGCTCTTATTTTTTTGAATAAAATTTGCGGGATAAAGGGAGAAATATTAAATTTACAGAAAGGTTTTTGTGGCGTTTCACATGTCGGCTTCTCAGCGCAGACTTCGGAAGGTTCAAAGGCCTTTATTTTTTTATATCAACCTCATGTTATAAGCAATGATCCCTTCCGTCACTTTTGCTTTAAGTTGTATCTTTTGACCCTTGTATTCCACCTCATATATCCTGAAATCAAATGCGTGATGCCTACCTGGTTCTGTCCCAATACACACAGCGTTGCCAATCCATTCATTTATCTGAGTCGCTAATTTTATTGTTTCAGCCAATTTCCGGTTGCGTTTATTTTTAGCGAAAGTCTCAGAAAAGAATTGTTTGCCGATATGCACTGTATCGCCATTAGCAGTTACCGTAGATAATCGAGACATCAGAGTCCCATCAGAGTTGGGGATTTTAGGAAGATGTCTTTCTGCCCATTCATTAGCAGCTGAAGCCACTTCTTTACGTTCCTCTTTGCTTAACTTACGTTCCCCTTCACGATCCAACATTGAATGCAAAAGAATACAAGCCTCACAAAGATTATTTTCGGGAATAAACTGCCGGACAAATTTCTGTTTTCCTTTGGCGATGTCACAGTCACGGCAGCGTCGGATGGTATAGGGATTATAGTCGGGGAAAGTCTTGTCCTCGATACCGGGATTGAAACGGAATATACCCTTGGAGTCTTTCTGGAGTGCCTGTTCCCCGAGGCGCATAGCCTCGTCATGGGGAGTCTGGGGATATTTGGACTTGCGGACCTGGACGACGGTGCACCGGCAGTTCCACCCATTCGGGGGATAATATTCCTCCCAGAAAGGGTCGGACATGGGGAGAGTGACCCGATCGAGCGCGGCATGCTCAGGACGGACCCTGTCGTCATTCTGGGTGCGGTACTGGAGGTTGTAACGGTCGCCATCCCTCAAGAAACCCTCCCATTTGGCAGCCATTTCAGCGGAGGAAACCGCGAAATTATATTCGGCACGTAGATAATTGGCGTTATACGTCTCGTCGATGGCGCGAACATCGTTCAAAAACCGTTCGAACGATTTTCTATCGCCGTTCTCATCGACAAGGGAGGGGAAAGCCTCATTGAGCTCATGATGTGAACAATGCCTATGCACCTACGGAGGGTTTCCCGATAGACGCAAACGGACAGAGCGTGAATGACCGAGACTATCAAAGAGACACCGATGCTCAGCGTATCGTTGAGGATATTGCCCGGGCATACGATAATAGGGCATTGCAGACCCCGGTGATCGTGAGCAAGGACGGTGTGGTGTTGAGTGGCAATAATCGCACGATGAGCGGAGAATTGGCAGCACAACAGGGAACAGACAAGGCTTATAACGACTATCTTAAGGAATTCGGAGTGAAGTATGGTTTTGCACCCGAAGTTGTGGAAGCTTTCAACAATCCCCGCCTTGTATTCGTGCCTGACGAGGCTATGCCATACGATGCAACCACCTTCTCGAGGTTCAATGCTCAGGAGATGAAGAGCCAGAGTAAACCGGAGGCGGCTGTGAAATTAGGCAAGGTGGTGCCGGACAATATTATCAACAATATAGTTGATGATATAAGCAGATACGATCGACTATCAGAATTCTATGCAGACGAGAAAGCCGTTGCGCAGGCATTAGGTCAACTCCTACAGGCCGGAGTTATCAACGACAAGCAAATGCCCGAGTTGCGCACCGGAACGGCATTGAGTGCCGCAGGTAAGGAATTAATCGAGAATACTCTTATCGGCAAGGTATTCCAAAGCAATCCGGACGCAGTGAGACAAATTCTCGCTACTCCTACATTACGACAGAGCATAGTAATGGGATTGAGTGAGATAGCTGCC
>JAFLTM010000090.1 GCA_022509225.1 Muribaculaceae bacterium | reverse complement strand
GCCCCACATTGAAATGTGGGGTTAACTTAAAGTTTGACTGCTCCGCAGTCTCTGATGATGAAAGGGGGTTAACTTAAAGTTTGACTGCTCCGCAGTCTCTGACGATGAAAGGGGGTTAACTTAAAGTTTGACTGCTCCGCAGTCTCTGACGATGAAAAGGGGGGTAGGTTGGAGTTTGACTGCTCCGCAGTCTCTGACGATTAAAAGCGCAATTATGGGAGTTGGAGGTTGTCGAGCCAGTAAAGGAGCTCGGTCATCCAGACGTCGCTGTGTGTGGTTCCGGGTCTGTATCCCCATCCGTGTCCTCCTTGTGGATAGACGTGAAGCGACACGGGCACTCCGTTGGCAGTTAGCGCATTGAAATAATCGATTGAATTTTTTGCCGGCACGCCTGTATCGTCGCCCGAAACTGCTATGAAAGCCTGCGGTGTCTGCGGTGTCACATGCAGTTCGTTGGTGTAATAGTCAATGAGTTCTTCCGTAGGATTGTCTCCGATAAGGTGCAGGCGAGAGCCCTGGTGGGTTACGCCCTCCTTCATGCTCACAACGGGATAAAGTAGGACCTGGAAAGCCGGTTTCAGATCCGTAAGTTCAGGGTGAGTAGCTACGGTTGAGGCGACGTGTCCGCCTGCCGAGGCGCCTCCGATGCCGATTCTATCAGGGTTTATGCCCCATTCCGAGGCGTTTTCTTTGAGTATCTCAAAAGCCCGGTTCACATCTTCTGCGGGTACGCCCGAATTACCGTTTGGCATACGGTATTTGAGCACAGCCAGATTCACTCCATGCTCGTTCAGCGGGGTGGAGAGGAATGTGCCTTCATGCTGTATAGCCACGCCTTCATAACCTCCGCCGGGGCACATCAGCAGCGTCGGGGCGTCGGGTTTACCGGATAGGAATACAAACAGTTCCGGGGTTGCAACGTTTGAGATCCAGTTAGGTCTCTCGATTGTCTCCATTTCGGCCGGTATGCCGTTGTCGGTGGGAGGAGTGGCGGTGTCCCATAATTTGACTGTCAAAGGTTCGTTTGCAAAACAGGTAGAGGCCATGAACATAATTATGCAACAAATGCTTATAAAATTCTTACGCATATATAAATTTAGATTGGAATGTATTAATTTTGCGATGATTTTGTTCAAAGTGAAGTGTTTGACACACTCTCATTCGGGCAGTTAAGTTAATAAAAAAATTAACACGAAAGAGAAAGATTGCTCGGTTTTGGGAAACCGGAAGGTTTCCCCTCCTTTGGAGCCGATGAATGATTCGCACCAAGTGCTCACACGGAGCAAGATTTATGCAGGTGTGATGCCGCTTTATAAGGTTTGAGTTTTATAATAGATTAAATAAAAGAATATATTTTTACGATGAAAATTGATTTAGGGCTTGCAGAGGGATTGAAGACCCCTCTTTATTGGTATGATCTGTCGATACTGACCTCCACCCTTGAAGAGATAAAGAGATGCATAGAGAATAAACCGGTTAAGGTGCATTATGCTGTGAAGGCGAATCATAATCCAAAGATTATGAAGGTTATAGCAGATGCAGGTTTCGGGGCTGACTGTGTGAGCGGTAGGGAGATTTCGGCATCACTCAAAGCCGGTTTTCCCGCGAAATCGATATGTTATGCCGGAGTGGGGAAGACCGACCGTGAATTGATCCAGGGGATGAAAGAGGGGATAGGCTATTTCAACGTTGAGAGTCTCGAGGAGCTTGAGGTGATGGAGGAGCTTGCACGGGAATATGGCTACACTGCCGATGTGGCGTTGCGTGTGAATCCCAATATCGACGCCCATACCCATCATTACATCACGACCGGTCTGGAAGAGAACAAGTTCGGCATAGATCTCTCTATGCTTGACAGAGCGGTTGACAAAGTCGTTTCATCGACATGCCTGAATCTTGTGGGTCTGCATTTCCATATCGGTTCTCAGATCACGGATATGAAGCCATTCGAACTTCTATGCGACAAGATCAATGAGCTTGTTTCACGATATTCCGAAAAAGGTATTGAATTCAAGATTATCAATGTGGGAGGGGGTCTTGGGATAGACTACGACGATCCGGAAGGACACCCGATTCCTGATTTCAAGAGATACTTTGACACATTGCTCAAAAATATAAAGCTGCGTCCGGGTCAGGAACTGCATTGCGAGCTTGGGCGTGCTATCGTGGGCCAGTGCGGAGCGCTGATTTCGAAGGTGACCTATGTGAAGCAGGGTGTGAAGAAAAAATTCATCATACTTGATGCCGGGATGAACGACCTGATGCGTCCGGCGCTCTACGGAGCCCACCACAAGATTAAGAATATCAGCGCATCCGAAGGCTCACCGCTTGAGATGTATGATGTTGCGGGCCCGATCTGTGAATCGTCCGATATATTCGGCAAGGATGAGGAGTTGCCTGTGACACACCGGGGCGACCTGATAGCGTTGCTGTCGGCCGGGGCATACGGCGAGAGCATGGCCTCCACCTACAATATCCGCACATTGCCTGAAAGCGTGTTGGTTTAAATCTTGAGGTGGATTTTGAAACGGTGCATCACGTATAGGATAAGGCAGGGGTGGTGACACGTTGGGGATGAAAATAGACTTAATTATCATGTTGTTGCATTAAATTGTTCTAAAAAGTGTATATTTGCAACACTTTTTGTAATAATTTGATGTAATTATCCTATGAAAAGAGATATCTTCGATTATTTTAGGAAGTGGAAAGAAAAGAAAAATCGTAAACCGCTCTTGCTTGAAGGGGCTCGTCAAACGGGCAAAACTTGGTGTATGGAAACATTCGGTAAGGAATGTTTCAAATATTGGGTGAAATTTGATTTTGACCGTCAGGCAGAATTAAAAAACCTATTTAAAATCACGAAAGAACCGGCAAGACTAATTCGTGAGCTGTCATTATACAGTGATGTGCCCATTAAGTCCGGAGAAACATTGGTAATTTTTGATGAGATTCAAGAATGTGAGGAAGCACTAAACAGTCTTAAATATTTCTGTGAGGATATGCCGGAGTTGCATATTATGTCAGCCGGGTCCTTATTGGGAGTGACTGTGAGAAGAAAAGGTATGACGGTGCCGGTTGGCAAAGTGGATGTTGTAAGACTTTATCCAATGACCTTCAGAGAGTTTTTGAGGGTTTCCGATACCAGGACCTATGAATACGTTGATGCCTTGGATAGAATAGAACATCTTCCGGAAATCATATTGAATAAACTTAAGACAGAATACCGTAGGTATCAAGTTTGTGGGGGAATGCCGGAGCCGGTTAAGACACTGTTGGAAAATAGAGGAATAGAGGAAGTTGACAAAGAACTTCAGGATATTCTTAACCTGTATGAACTTGATTTCGCAAAATATGCCGATTCAAGGGAAATACCACGTATAAATGCGATATGGAATTCCTTGCCTGCCCAATTGTCGAAAGAGAACAGAAAATTCATCTATAACGTCATTAGAAGCGGAGCGAGGTCAAAAGACTATGAGGATTCCCTGTTATGGCTTGGAGCGGCAGGATTGATTTATAGAATCTTTGATATATCCAAACCCGGATTGCCTTTGAGTGCGTATAAGGAATCGAATGTATTCAAGGTGTATGGTCTTGATTGTGGTTTGATAAGGAAATTGTCCAACTTGCCGGCTTCGGCTATCCTGAATCCCATTTCAAATTACACGGAGTTCAAGGGGGCGATGGCAGAAAATGCTGTGCTGCAGTGTCTGTTGCCACAACTTGATGGCAATATGCCTTATTTTTGGACATCGGCCGGGAAAGCTGAAGTTGAGTTCGTATTGCAGCTCGGATTGGATGTTATCCCGGTGGAGGTGAAAGCTGAAACCAATATAAGCGGGAACAGCCTCTCTGTTTACACTAATAAGTATAATCCTCCTTTCAGAATCAGGTATTCGATGAAAAACCTTCAATACAACGGCGGATTATTGAGTTGCCCGGCCCCTCTGGCAAGTTGGATTTTGAAGTTCAAAACTTTACTTGGGAAATAAAGCTTACCGGAAGAGCAATGTTCTATTTTGATGCGGGTGTTAAATCTTGAGGTGGATTTTGAAACGGTGCATCACGTATAGAATCAGGAAAAGGATCGAAGCGTTTCCGAGGGTGAGGATAAAGGGGTACCATTCCGGGATAAGATGTTCGAGGCCGTAGGTAAGGGAATTCACCACGCTCCTGAAATTTATGACCTCACCGATACAGTAGGCAGTTATCGAATTTGTTCCATATATCTTCAGCCAGTTCCAACCGTAGGAGAAGCCTAATATATCTATCCACCAATACACCAAGGCCAGGAGCATCATGCAGATTCCGGCGGAGAACATGGTCATCGACGATGTCCAAAGTCTTTTAATTATAGGTTCCACCAAACCCCACGCCAAACCGAGAATAATGAGGGCTGCGCCGATGCAGCCGAGTAGCACCACGGTTTTAATTCGTCGGGAATTATGGTGCGTTTTTATGATTTGGCCTGAAACGGCACCGAACAAGACGGTTGCACCGAACGTGAGAGAGCTCCAGATCCATGTATAGGTTAGGTCGCCCCTGAATCTGCCGAGCACGACTTTGTCAACGTTGAACGCAAAACTGTTGCCCGGTTCGTAAATGCCGTAGATTGCCATGGGAATGGAGTAGATAACCATCAGGGCGAAGGCTGTCACGAACCAGCCGGGAGTCTTTGAGCAGAGCATTGTGATTGAGGCTATTAGATAGCCGGCAGCGATTGCCTGCAGCGTGTTGTTGTAAATCAGTATGTTTTGCCAAGAGAATCCGAGAAGCTGACCCTGCACGATCATTCCCAGCAGAAAAAGGATAATCACCCTCCTGATTATTTTCCAATAAAGTTTTCCTTTATCGGGTGACGACTTGTATTTATTGAAAGCGAAGGGCATGGAGGCACCCACAAGGAAGAGGAAGAGTGGCATGACGAGGTCCCAGCACCTGAATCCCACCCACACCTCATGGTCGAGCTGAAAGGTGACTGCCTTGAGCCATGGGGTGTTGAAATTGGCGGCGAATGCGAGGAAAACGGGTTGTAGGAACAATAACAGGAAGAGGTCGAGACCTCTCAAGACGTCGATAGATTCAATCCTGTTGGCTACGGTTTTCATGCGGTGGGTTTTTGGGAATGTAAAGATAATGAAAAATGGGAAATTCAACCCCGCTCCGGGGGTTGTGGAGTGGGTGGGGGTCCGGTCCCCACATTGAAATGTGGGGTTAACTTAAAGTTAGACTGCTCCGCAGTCTCAGACGATGAAAAGCGATGTTAGCGGAAATGGAGGGGAAGTCTCCTGACTTTCCTGGTTTGGGGAAACCGGGAGGTTTCC
>JAFLTM010000009.1 GCA_022509225.1 Muribaculaceae bacterium | reverse complement strand
AGGACAAGAATGTTTCTCCGCACCGCCGAGTTCTTGTGGCAAGAGGGTCACTGCGCTCATGAAACCGCAGAAGAATCTGAAGCAAGGACCGTGGAGATGATAAATATTTATGCTGAATTTGCTGAAAAATATATGGCAATGCCGGTGATTAAAGGTGTAAAATCAGAGAACGAGCGTTTTGCCGGTGCCGTGAATACCTACACCATAGAGGCGATGATGCAGGATGGAAAAGCATTGCAATCGGGAACATCACATAATCTTGGACAAAATTTTGCAAAGGCTTTCGATGTAACATTCATGAACAAGGATAACAAGCCGGAATATGTCTGGGCAAACTCATGGGGTGTCTCCACACGTTTGATGGGAGCCTTAATAATGACACATTCAGATGACAACGGTTTGGTTCTCCCTCCGAAACTTGCACCTATTCAGGTGGTTGTTGTTCCAATTTATAAAAATGAAGAACAGAGAGATCAGATTTCAGAAAAAGTAAAGCCTATTTTGGAAGAATTAAAGAAGAAGGGTATAAGTGTGAAATATGATGATTCAGACAACCGCAGACCCGGATTTAAATTTGCTGAATATGAATTGAAGGGTGTGCCGGTGAGACTTGCTATCGGAGCAAGGGATCTGGAGAACGGTACGGTCGAAATAATGAGAAGAGACACTCTTGAGAAGGAGACCGTGCCATTAGAGGGGATTGTGGATAGAATCGCATCAGAACTTGAAGACATTCAGGAATCTTTGTTTAAGAGGGCTCTTGAACTTAGAGAGAAAAACACCCGGAAGATAAACTCTTATGAGGAATTTAAGAAAGAGATTGAAAATGGAGGCTTTTTCCTTGCACACTGGGACGGAACTGTGGAAACAGAAGAAAAAATAAAAGAGGAAACAAAAGCCACTATCAGGTGCATACCTCTGAAAGGAGAGAAAGAAGAGGGTGTTTGCATGGTGACAGGAAAACCTTCTAAACAGCGTGTGATATTCGCAAGAGCTTATTGATTTATTTTTAAATTGTTGATATGAAACGTTTTGTAACATTAATTTTGATTTCGGGAGTAGGAATTCTCCTTGGTAATGCACAACTCACCATCGAAGATTACTGTAGCCCGGCATTAGCTTCTCCTAAAAGTATAAAGGCTATCACCCCGCTCCCTGATGGTGAATCTTTCGCGTCTATCAGTCAGGATGGGACAGCCATAGAAAAATTCAGTTACAAAACGGGAAAAAAGACGGGTGAAATCTTCAATATCAAGGACGTGAAGGGAGATTTGAAAATTTCTGATTTCGAAGGTTTCAGGGTAAGTGATAACGGAAAGAAGATTTTGTTATGGAACAATAGCGAAAAGATCTACCGATATAGTATCAGGGCTGAATATTATGTTTATGACACATTTAGGTCGACCTTGTCACGAGTTAGCGACAAGGGGCTCCAGAGGGGCGCGACAATGTCGCACGACGGAAGATGTGTCGCCTATATGAGAGACAACAATATCTACATATCCAACCTTGACTATAAGACGGATATTGCTATAACAGAGGATGGGGAAGAGGGCAGGATACTCAACGGTATCCCTGATTGGAGTTATGAAGAAGAGTTTGATTTGCAGACCATGATGAGATGGAGTTCAGATGATAATGTGCTGGCATACGTTAAGTTTGATGAATCTTCTGTTCCTGCGTATAAGTATGACTTATACAGGGGATTTTGTGACAGCGACCCTCTTGGGGATCTTTACCCTGCTACCTATTCATATAAATATATGCTGCCGGGCTATAGCAATTCAAGGGTAAGCGTTCATGCATATAACCTTGACACTCGTGCTACCAAGAAATTAGATATCCCCTTAGCGGAAGATGATTATGTTCCCTCGATTGAATTCGGTGCAGACGGCTCGCGCCTTATGGTTATGGTGTTGAACCGGGAGCAAAATAACCTTAAGTTATATAATGCCAATCCTGCCTCCACAGTGGCAAATCTGGTGCTGACCGAACAAAGCGACACCTGGATTAGCCCCGACTCATATCAGATGGTGAAATATAGCGGTGATTCTTTTGTGTTTGCAAGTGAAAGGTCAGGAACCAAACATCTATATATTTATGATTACAATGGCACATTGAAGAAGGCGCTGACTACCGGAGATTTCAATGTCACAGCCTATTATGGGAAGGATGCCAAAGGCACACATTATCTACAGACCACTTCTTTAGGACCCACACATCGTAGCATAATGTCGGTTGATTCAAAAGGAACGACGAAGATACTTTCTGGCAATACCGGCAGTTCATCGGCAGCTTTCAGTGCCAACCGTGATTATTATGTGATGACATACAGCAGCTCAACAGTCCCACCCCAATACACCATACATAATTCAGCAGGAGCAAAACTTGCAGAGCTGGAGATGAATTATGAATATGCTAAAAAATTTGCGTCAGCACCGAAAATGGAGTTCATGCAAATAAAGAATGATGAGGGTCAGGAAATGAACGCATATATGATCAAACCGATAGGGTTTGACCCCAATAAAAAATATCCTCTTTTGATGTATCAGTACAATGGTCCGGAATCCCAGCAAGTGATCGACCGGTGGAGTATGGAGGGGATTTATTATCTGGCTTCTCTTGGCTATGTTGTGGCATGTGTGGATGGGCGTGGTACCGGAAACCGTACGAACGAATGGACAAAATGTGTCTATGCCAGATTGGGTGATCTTGAAACGAAGGATCAGATTGCCGCAGTGAGATACCTGTCAACTTTACCATATATAGATGAGGCAAGGCTGGGATGTTTCGGATGGAGCTACGGCGGATACATGACACTTATGGAAATGGGTGCAAAATCTTCACCTCTAAAGGCGGGTGTGGCTATGGCAGCAGTTTCCGACTGGAGATTTTACGACGGTATATACACCGAAAGATTCATGAAGACTCCGTCGACCAATCCATCCGGCTATTTCAACTCTTCGGCATTGAATCACACGGCGGATGTGAATGGAAGACTTCTTATCCTTTCCGGTACCGACGATGATAATGTCCACGTTTATAACAGCTACAAGTATGCCTCAAAGCTTTCGTCGGAAGGGAAGGTTTGCGACATGATGATCTATGCAGGATATGAGCACAGCCTCCGGATGTGTGACGCAAGAGTGCAACTTTTTAGAAAGATAGCCGACTTTCTCGACTCCAATCTCATGAAATGATTAAACCTTTTTGAAATCCCTGCGTTATTTATTAAGAGCGAGCTCTTAGAAATAGATAAGTTATGCGTGATATAGGGAAAGTAAATAGCAGCCAGATTTTCGGATTATGGAAAAATCTGACTGTCTGTTTATTGGCAATTACGGGAACTATTGTGGTGTCGAAAATCCTTCCTTATTATCTTGCACCCATTGTGGCTCTTTTGATTGCATCCGGACTCTATTTGTATGTCTATAATGTCAGGATATCATCAACAAGGATATGCATGCTTCCGATTATTTCTATACTCTATAGTATTGTGGGCTATGCTTTCCTGACAATAATCCTTAATCTGATGCATGTGTGGGGGCTTTTCAACATGCCTCATGAATTCATATTCTTTACTGAGCCATTCATACCTTCGCTAATATTAAATCCTATAAGCTTTATTGTTATTTCGTTGCTCTTCTGGCGGCATAATAAGCTTAAAATGTGTATTGAATGCAGATCAAACCGGAGTCTCGGCGGATTAAGAGGGGCAGCGGGTATCCTTAATAACGAGGCCCACCGACAAATGAAGAATTTCATTATCTTGTCGGGAATTTTGACACTGATTGTCTGGCTTTATTATCAATTTTTCTATATCGATGTAAACCTGAACGGTCGTGATTCCTATATATTCACATGGGTGACCGTGCTTGGTCTCCTTGTTGATGAGCTTTATTTTTCTTTCAGATATTACAATCTGTATCTTGACCTGAAAGAAAACAATGAATTGATAACCCCGGCAGAACTAAGGGATATGACCGCCAAGACATATCTGAGATTTTATGTTGTGTGCGGCGACAATCTCTATGTCACCGAGCATTCACATGAGCCCCAATCAAATAAAGAGGTTATTGACACACCGTTCTTCACGAAACATTCAATGAACGGAGTGATGGAAGGGGATATAAAGCGACTGATAGGAGAGATGACAGGAGTGAAAAACGGGGAATTAAAATTTTTCTATGGCAGGAAAAGTCCTGACGATGACAAACATAGTCTTTTGCGATATTTTTATTTTCTTGATGGCAACATTTGCGACTACCCCGAATTAGAAAAGGCCGGAATTTGGATGCCGTTTGATAAAGTTAAATATATCTATTCCAACTATCCATCCAAGATGTCTGAACTGGCGGTCTATGACATTACACGTCTTGCCACTATCATATTGACAGAAAAAATTTTCAATGAAGATGGCTATAGAAAATCCGGGATTAAATCTTATAATCCGACTTTTAATCTTCAAGAAGTCAGAAAATCCACCATAGATTTTCAAGACGACAAATGGATAAAAATATCGTTGTTTAATTCCGACACACCTTTATACAAGGTTAAGAAATGGTGGAAAGACAGAAGTCAGAGATCCCAAAAAAAAATAAGCTGATAGCAATAGTGGGTCCCACGGCTTCAGGGAAAACATCACGAGCCGTGGCTGTATGCAAAAGTTTGGGTGGAGAAATAATAAGCGCAGATTCACGTCAGGTGTATCGCGGAATGACAATTGGCACGGGAAAGGATCTGGAGGAATACGGAGAGGTGCCATATCATCTTATTGATATTTGTAACGCCGGTGAAAAATATAATCTTCACGATTATATCAAGGCTTTCTGCGAAGTTCTCGCAGATTTGGAAAACCGTGGAGTAAGAGGTGTGATATGCGGTGGCTCCGGAATGTATGTGGAGATGGCGATCAGTGGGATATCGCTGCCGGATGTGCCTCAAAACACAAGGTTGAGAAAAGAATTGGAAAACAAGTCTTTAGAGGAGCTTACTCTGATTCTAAAGAGATATAAATCGTTGCATAACACAACAGATGTTGATAATGCGAAAAGAGCAATACGTGCAATAGAGATTGAAGACTACTATCACCAACACCCTGAACTATCACCTAAATTTGACAGGAATCACGCCAAACCATTGGATTGTGTAGTTGTAGGTATAGATATACCGCGTGAAGTCAGACGTAAAAGAATATCTGAAAGGCTTCATTCCAGACTTGAACAAGGGATGATAGATGAAGTCAGGAATCTTCTTGATGCAGGATTGACGCCGGAACAGTTGATATATTATGGTTTGGAGTATAAATATCTGACCAACTATATTGTCGGCAATTTAAGTTATTCAGAGATGGTGAGACAGCTTGAAATAGCTATCCATCAGTTTGCAAAAAGGCAGATGACCTGGTTCCGAGGTATGGAAAAAAGAGGATTCAAGATAAACTGGCTTCCATTCGACATGCAGGAAGAGGAATTCGTTGACAGTGTGAGAAACCTCACGATCTGAGAAAGGTGACAATATCTTTCGGAGTAAATTGTTTGCCTTTCAGCAACATTGAACTTCTATAGAGTTTTCCCGCCATAAGGACACAGATGAACGCAGATGCATAAAGTGCTGCAAGTGAAGTTGCAATCTGCCAGACAGGGGCAGCCCCTGAAACTGCATTCACAGTTCCCACCGTAGGAGAAGTGAAAGGAATGTAATTGCATGCGATAGACAGAGCGGAATTACCATTGTCAACAGCATATTCCCCTAAATAAAAAGCACCAAGAAGTATGAATGTTATGACAGTCATATAGGTCTGGTTTTCATTGTCTTTATCCGTGATAGCACCGCATGCTGCATACAGTGAGCCATATAGCACATAACCCCCGACAAAATAAAGCAAAGTCCAAGTTATTGCAAGATAGGTTTTGCCGGTTGTGAGATATTCCCATGGGATATTAAACCCGAAAATTAGGAAAACAAATGTAATTCCTGCAAAAACCAATATCCCCCAAATGGCAAGTTGAGTCAATCCCACCAGACCTACTGATAAAATTTTTCCAAGCATAAGTGTTTTCCCTGATACCGAAGTGCATATAATCTCCATAATCCGGTTGCATTTCTCAGCCTTCACTTTGTTGAAAATCATTGCGCCATATATCATTAGGAAAAATGTTAGAAACATGCCGCATAACATACCAACTACCTTAGCCGGGGTCATCTCTTTAGGATCGGGTTGAGTCGGGAGTTCGTTAAGTGTGTTGGTCAAACTATCCGATTGTGCCATCAAGACACCGAAAACGGCTCCAACACATACGATTATTATGGGCACAATAAAGGTGCTTATCCAAAAGGATTTACTTCTGACATCGGTTAAATATTCTGTTGTGACAATAAGTTTTAATTGTTCCATTTCAATATTTTAGCAATGAGGATTTCAGGATTGAGAGGTGAGTTTAAGAAAAATATCATTAAGAGAGGGGAGATGTTCTTCAAAATGAATCACTTCACCTTGAAAAGCCACAGCCTCAAGAATATCGTTGTTCTTTACTCCCTCTTTTTTCTGAATAGAATAAGAATAACCTTTACGTCCGTTGGAGGTTGGAACGGATTCAATGGTTTCGGTGAGATTGCTTGCTTCGAGAAGGTCTGTTGAAATAGGTTTCCTTGTTGTTAGGATAAGCCTTTGGGTGCGGTGGTTATCCTTGATATCAGAGAGCTCACCCTTAAGCAACAATTCCCCTTTGTTGATTAATGCAATTGAAGAGCACATCTCTTCAATTGCATTCATATTATGGGAAGAGAGAACAATTGTGCTACCTTTTTCATGCAGTTTGGAAATCAAGTCTTTAAGAAGGGCACCATTGATGGGGTCAAATCCACTGAAAGGTTCGTCAAGTATTACTAATTCAGGTTCATGCACCAACGTTGCAATAATCTGCACTTTTTGCTGGTTCCCTTTTGAAAGTTCTTTAACTTTTCTTTTACCCTGACCCTGCAGATTAAATATCTCCATGTATTCATTCATGACAATTCGCAGACGATTTTTCTCACCGCCCTTGAGACGTCCGAAATACATTATCTGGTCTTCCACCCGCATCTTTTCATATAGGCCTCTCTCCTCAGGCATATAGCCTATTTGCCTAACAGACTTTAAAGACACGGGCTCCCCGTTAATCAAGATGGTGCCCTGATCAGAGACCAAAAGATTATTGATTAGCCTTAACAAAGTTGTTTTCCCGGCTCCATTGGGACCGAGAAGACCGCAAATTTCCCCCTTTTCAATATTAAAGGAGACATTATCCAAGGCCTTGACATTGGAATAATTTTTAGTTAATTCCTTAATTTCTAACATTAATTATTTCTTTTTGTAACAACGGAATTCGGGTCGATGATCCGGTCACCAATATCTTTAGCCATTCTGCTTCTTAGCTGAAGAATCATGCCAATGCGTTGATGGAGCTCTTTTTCTTTATCGGTGTTACCAGAATCAAGGTTCTTGAGCTCGTTCATTAGTTTTTTCAACTCCTCATCAATAATTCCGTTTTTTAAGATATTCAGAGAGCTCAATACTAAATCTATCACTTTACGTCTTGAGTCTTCCGGATCTTTGTTTTTAGTGAAAAAAGAGCTTAACCTGTGTTTTTCAACCACCGAATCATTTGTTATCTTACGTATCAAGTCATCTTCGTGACTTCCGAATTTATCGATAATATAGTTTTTACAGAATTCATCTGTTTGAGCACGGGCGAAATTATCAAGACGAGATTCCAGATTATCTTCTTCTTTTTTGATTTCATTGATTGAAAGACTTTTCGTGGCAATCTCCTCAAAACCCTCGTTCCTCTTTTGATTAATAATCTTTTCGAGGTTTTTTCTGAATTCAATCACATCTTTTTTGAAGAGGGGTAAAAGATTCGACAGTTCATTAAAGATTCTTAAATATTCGGGATGAGAGATGGTTATACCGTCGATTGAAAGTTCTTCATTAATAAAATCTAAAATGGTTTTGATCTCCTCGGCATTATCATTGAAATCTGAAATAATAAAGAATCCATATTTCAAGCAATCTTTTAGTAATTTTTCTTCCAGGAAATAAAGGGGCGAATCTTGATAAAAGGCAGTTGTTTTTTCCACCACAATCCTTTCTTCTTCGACAGGATATGGGGAAGGAAGAGGAAAATCCCTTTCAATTTCCTGAGTGCGACGTTTTAGTTTCTCCTGCTCAATTACATTTACCCTTGCTTTTGCAATTTCTCTACTTAAGACACTTTCCTTTATTTCAAGGAGATTACTACATTCCTGAATATATATGTCTCGTTTGATTTTATCGGAAATGTGAGCAAGACTTTCAACAATGCTCCTGACGACGAGCCATTTCTTTTGAGGATCGTTGTTAGCATCTGCGAGAAGCACGTTTATTTTAAAACGTATTACATCTGTTTCATTTTTTAAAAGGAAATCTTTTAATTCCTCCGGTGTTAATTTAGAAGAGATAGAGTCAGGATCTTCGCCATCAGGCAATTTCACGGCCTTGACGTTGAGGTTATGGCTCAGGAGCATATCAATACCTCTGATTGAAGCTTTCATGCCGGCAGAGTCGCCGTCGTAAATTAAAGTAACATTTTGTGTGAAACGGTGAATCAATGCAATCTGACCATCGGTTAAAGCGGTTCCTGAAGACGCCACAGTATTTTTTATGCCGGATTGCCACATGCCAATCACATCAAGATAACCCTCAACCAGATAACATTTATCCTGCCTTACCATTTCTCCTTTTGCCTGAAAAATTCCGTAGAGCTCTTTGCTTTTATTATAGATTTGAGATTCGGGAGAATTAATATATTTTGCCGGGGACCCTTTCAAATCTCTTCCTCCAAAGGCCACGGTTTTACCTGCAGAATTGAGCACGGGGAACATGACTCTTCCTCTGAACCTGTCATAGTCATGCCCTTCTTTGCTTGTGCCTGTCAATCCGATTGCCTTAAGAACATCAAGAGAAAACCCTTTTTTTAGGGCCGCTTGTGTGAAATCGGCACCCTTATCCAATGAATATCCTAATTGAAATGCCTTTATTGCTTCAGGAGTTACTTTTCTTCCATAAAGATAGGAGATCCCTATTTCACGTCCCTCACCAGTGTCATAAAGATTTTCAATAAAATAATTCTTTGCCCATTCATTTGCCACAAACATCCCTTCCCTGCGGCTTTGTGCCTCCCGTTCTTCATCCGAAAGCTCTCTTTCTTCAACCTCTATACCATATTTTGCTGCCAGTTGCAAAAGGGCATCATGATAAGAAATGCCCTCTTTTTCCATTATGAAATTAACCGGCGAGCCACCTTTGTGGCAAGAGAAGCAATAGCAGAAATTGCGACTTTTATTGACTGAAAATGATGGGGTCCTTTCATTATGAAAGGGACAGAGTCCCATGTAGTTTGCACCTCGCCTCACCAAATGGACATAGTCACTGACCACATCAACAATATCTGCGGTGTCTTTTATTTTTTGAACGGTTGCGGGATCAATCATTCGAGAGAAAACAATTCTTGAGCTGCTTTCTTGATTTTGTATTCAACTTCTTTGCTCACAGCTACAAGAGGAAGGCGGAGAATGTTTTTTGCAATATGGAGATGTGATAAAGCATATTTAATCCCACAGGGATTTCCATCTTCAAAAATACAGGAGGTTAGGGGAGCAAGACTTTTTTGGAGATATTCTGCATATTCAAATTTGCAGGCTTCACATTGCCTCATGAGCTCGCTTATTTTTGCAGGAAAAGCATTAGCAAGCACTGATATCAATCCGTGGGCCCCTAATTTCATAAAGTCACAAGTCAATCCGTCGTCGCCTGAAATTACAAGGAAATTGGAGGGTGCCTTCTCAATTATTTCTTTAACTTGCACAAGATTTCCTGAAGCCTCTTTTATGCCACAAATGTTTGAGAATTCCTTTGCGAGCCTTACGGTTGTTTCAGGAGTAAGATTCACCCCGGTGCGTTTTGGCACATTATACAAAATTATGGGCAGCTTGCTTGCCTCTGCAATTGCTTTATAATGCCGATACAAACCTTCCTGGGAAGGCTTGTTATAATAAGGGGTGACACTCAGTATTGCGAGGAAACCTGACTTGTCGGTTTCCTTTATCTCATTAACGACTGAAGCGGTGTTATTGCCACCTATGCCTAATACCAAAGGAAGGCGTCCGGCATTTTTTTCTCTCACAAAAGAGATCACTGCCTGTTTTTCCTCTTTATTAAGAGTAGGAGTCTCAGCTGTTGTACCTAAAACCACGATATAATCCGTCCCACCGTCGATTACGTGTTCTATAAGGTTTTCTAAAGCATCAAAATCTATTGAATAGTCTTCTTTGAATGGGGTTACAAGCGCAACACCAAGGCCTGTGAGTCTATTTTCTGTCATTAACCGATAATTTATGTTGCAAATTTAATAAAAGATTTCCGTGGTAAGTATTAAGATAAGTTTAAAAAGAAAAAAATGACTATATTTGTAGCTGTGAATCAAAATTTTTAACACATTTAAAATTCACTATAATGAGAAAACTTTTATCTTTAATTACTTTGGCCGTTGGAGGAATAATCCTTGTAAATTCTTGCGGAGATAAGAAAGAGTATGTTCTCCAAGGTCAGTTCGGGCAGGAATATAATGACAAACCTGTTCTCCTGATATCAATGTCAAGCGGTGACACGTTGTGTGTAGATACCATTAAGGATGGCTCATTCACGATTGTGGGTGATGCGACTGTGGCAGATCTTGCGCAGGTGAGGATAGGTGGAGCGGCTGCCGGAACTGTTGTTTTAGAACCGGGTACAATCAATTTCACGCCGGAATCAATAGGAGGCACACCGCTGAATGACATCATGAATCAATATAATACACGTTATGTGGCAATGATGCAGGAGCTGATGACAATTCAGGGAGACAGTGTTTTAAGCGATTCCACCAAACGAGTTCAAATCGACGAGGTTTCTCTGGCATTTGAAAATTACACCGACAGCATCATGTTTGCGAATATAGATAACCCCGTCGGAGCAAGTTTCCTTATTACAAAAGCTTATGAGATGCCTTTGGAGGATTTGGAACGGGACATGAACCAATATCCTTCGCTCAAGGCTTATGCCAAATTGAACAAGATTGTGGCTCAAAAACAATTGGCCCAAGAGACGGGAGTTGGAAAGCCTTATAAAGATTTTGAGGTGACCTACGATGGCAAAACCACAAAGCTTAGCGATTATATGGAGCCGGGTCATTTCACATTGGTGGATTTTTGGGCAAGCTGGTGTGGGCCGTGCCGCCAGGAGATTCCTGTGATTAAAGAAATTAAGGAAGAATGGGGATCCAAGGGTCTTGATGTTGTGGGTGTTGCCGTGTGGGATGAACCTCAAAACACAATAAATGCAATAGACCAATTGGGAATTGATTGGCCGGTAATGATTGATGCACAAACTATCCCTACAGATATTTATGGAATTTTGGGGATACCATGTATAATTCTCATTAATCCTGAAGGCATTATAGTTTCACGTGATCTGGGTGGCGAGGAGCTTAAGGCTATTGTTGCAAAAACAATGTCGGAAGCAGCCAAATGACGCTGTGAATGTATGAAGACATATAAATAATAAGGTTTTTTGTGAATTAATAGAGAAAATGCTTATATTTGCTTGTAAATAAACCGCCATGCGTGGTTAATTTAACTGAGCACACGATATTTTATAATTTTAAAAATATAATAAAGATATAACTTTGTAAGTACGTGATGGATCAATGTGTATCGCCTGTGAAGGTGAAAAACAAAGAGAAGTCACAGGGCGGCGGAATGTTGAGAAACATTTTTCCGCTTTTTTTTATGTAAAAAAAGGACATAACCCGAAAGGTCATGTCCAATAAATTCTATACTATTCCTGAATCACGCACCGTATTTGTTTGGATTGGGGAATGAGGGTTTGCATAGAAGATATAAAAGATACAGACCTCCGACAACAGGAATTAAACTCCAACAGACATTCCATCCAGATTTATTAATATCATGGAGCCTACGAATTTCAGCACAAACTCCGGAGACTGCCAAAACCGCTCCAAGCACATCAAACAAAATGCCGGTCCATGTCTGTTCAACACCTCCGTTAGCGGAAACGAAACCTCCAATCACCCCGATTACTCCGGTGAGAATAAAAATGAAAAGGAAATACCACCAGAAAGCACTTCTGGATGCTCTTCCTTTAGGATTATAAAAATTTTTTAATCCTACGTTAATTGCTTCTCCGAATCCCATAACCTTGATTTTTAAAAAATTAACTTGATAAAGAAAAAATGAATAATTATATAATTTAAGTTTCGCAAGTTTATGAAATTGAATAATATTCAACCTCTCCGAGGTTGTAGGAGTAGTTGAATATCTGTTTTATCCCCGGGCTGCGATCCTCTCGGAGGCATCTTGCCGTGGGGTTAACTATCTTAAGCTTCTTCGAAGCTTCTTTTTGACAAGACTTTATAAACATACGAAACATAAGTTATATAATTATAACAATTCAAAGATAATAAAGGTTTTTAACATTATTAAAGTTTTGAAGTGCAGTAGCGTTGGGAGTGCAGGAGGCAGGAAAGCCTCCCTCCTATATCGGAAAAAAGAAAGAAGTATCAAAGAGAGGGGAGAGTTGGAAAAAATTACTAAATTTGCAATAGAAACCAGATAAATGAAACGATACGAAAATTTCAGTCCTACGATCCCTGAAACCATAGAAAGTGGCCAGTCGGAAACCCTCCCTCCTTTCCGGGATGTGAAAGGAGTAAAAAAAGAGGATTCAAAATCCGGCAGAACAAAGGTTAAAAATAGAACTAAACCTGAAAAGGAAGAGGTAAGAACTAAAAAATTAGCCGGCATTCAAAAGTTTGTAAAAAATCAGACACTACGCTGGATAATCGGCTTGTTTTTTGGATTTTTTGCAGTATATCTGGCAGTGGCCTTTTTGTCTTACTTCGGGGCATGTATTGCCGACCAATCAGAGATAAACAATACTGCAGTAGGTCAGGCAGGAGTAATAGCTAACGCAGCCGGAGAAGGGGGAGCAAGGTTGTCGGAATTCCTGATAAATGAATTCTTCGGAGTCGGTTCGTTTGTAGTTATTATATGGTTATTTGTAATCGGATTGCGTCTTTTGACAGGGAGACCACGACTTAAACCTTTGAATTTTACGATAAAGGCCTTGGTGGCACTCATCACCCTGTCACTTATTGTCGGATTATTGACAATCGGGTTACAATCAACGGTGAATTGGGGAGGATATCACGGACGATACGTAAATGAGTTTGTCATACACTTTTTGGGATGGACGGGAGCAGTGTTACTATGTATTTTCATGGTTTGTTGCTTTGTTCTGATATGTATGCGGGATGTGGTGAAATGGGGAATCCGGATGAATACCCGACGTGTTGAAAAAAAGAGACAGAAAGAGGAATTGCTTAGGGAGCAGCAGGAAAGGGAACGTGAGATAGAGGAGATGAGGAAATTTGAGGATATGAATGCCGCCGGTGTCCCTTCTGAGGATGATAACATATCGAGAAAAGAAGGAGATGATCCTGAAGAGATGGATTTTGATAACAGTGATATCGGCTTATACTCCAAACTTCCTGAACTTGACAGTCATGAATATGATACCTATAACATAGAGAACACTGATGAAGAAAAGAATGTTGATGTGTCTGAAGAGTCTGGTAAGGAAAAAGAGAACTCGGCAGAAGATACATTATTAAGGGAGAAATTCGAGAATGACACAGCAGAAGAACAGGAGACCAATTCTGAGAAATTAAATTCTGCTAATGGCGCCGAAGAAGATTTTCAGATGATAGTGAATGTCAATAATATTTCTCAAGTTAAAGGGAATACTACAAAAGCTGTTTCTGAAAGCCCCGAGCATTATCCCTATAAATTCCCGCCGTTTGACCTGATGGCACCGGGAGCTACAAAAATTAGTGTGGATCCGGAAGAGCAGTTGGAAAACAAAGAAAGGATAAAACGAACTTTGCTGGATTTCGATATCCCTATCGTAAGCATAGAGGCGACAGTTGGGCCCACTGTCACACTTTATGAGGTTGTGCCGGATAAAGGGATAAGGGTTGCGAAAATAAAAAATCTGGTTGATGATATAGCATTGAGTCTGGCAGCTGAAGGAGTAAGGATAATAGCTCCGATACCGGGAAAGGGAACTGTTGGTATAGAGGTTGCCAATAAGGAGAAACAGACAGTATCGATGCAGACAGTTCTGAAATCGCCCGACTTCCAAAACACCAAATTTAGTCTTCCCATAGCCTTAGGATCAACTATCAGTAATGAGGTTTTTGTGGCAGATTTGGCAAAGATGCCTCATCTTCTTGTTGCCGGAGCAACCGGCCAGGGAAAATCGGTTGGGTTGAATGCCATCATAACATCGCTTCTATATAGCAAAAGGCCGGATGAATTAAAATTTGTGATGGTTGACCCAAAACGCGTTGAATTCAGTTTATATGCAAAAATAGAAGGGCATTATTTGGCAAAAACACCGGATGCTGAAGATGCAATCATAACAAAGCCGGAGAAAGTGGTGGATACACTAAGTTCTCTGACAATAGAGATGGATAATAGATATGACCTATTGAAAGAAGCGGGAACAAAAAATATAATAGAATATAATGAAAAATATAATGAGCATAAGCTAAATCCAGAACTGGGTCACCGATTCCTCCCCTATATAGTAGTGATAATAGATGAATTTAGTGACTTAATAATGACTGCGGGTAAAGAGGTTGAAATTCCGATAGCGAGATTGGCACAAATGGCTCGCGCAGTGGGGATTCATGTGATAATCGCAACTCAAAGACCTGCAGCTAATGTAATCACAGGAGTTATCAGAGCCAATTTCCCGGCAAGAATGGCATTCAAGGTGGCAACCGGGGTTGACAGCAAGATTATTCTGGATGCAACGGGCGCCCAGCAATTGATCGGCAGAGGAGACATGCTCGTGAGCAACGGGGGGCCGATGGATCGTGTTCAATGTGCATATATTGATACAAAAGAGGTTGAAAAAATAGCTGAACACATTGCCAAACAGCCCTATCAACAGGGTGCATATCTTTTGCCGGAACCGGAAACAAGCAAAGGTGATTCCGATGGAGAAGCCGGAAGCCTTTCCGGAGAGAGAGATCCTTTGTTTGAAGAAGTCGCAAGACTCGTGGTGCAGACAAACACCGCATCCACATCTTCGATACAACGTCGATACAGGATAGGATATAATAGAGCCGGAAGCATTATGGATCAACTTGAGGCGGCCGGTATTGTCGGACCTGCTCAGGGAGGGAAACCACGCTCGGTATTGATGGATCCGGTGACCTTATCTTTATTATTAGAAAATTAGATGAAAAGATTTATATTGTTGACTTTAATAACTTTCTTGGGATTGTCTATCAATGCCCAACAACCTTTGACAGCAGCGGAAGTTTTGAAAAAGGCAACTGATAAAATAACTTCATCAAAGGGTTTGACCGCCGATTTCAGGGCTGATTTCTCCGGAAAAAAAATTTCAGGAAAGTTTATAAGTGAAGGAGTAAGATTTTCCTTACAAGCCGAGGGAATAAAAGTTTGGTATGACGGTAAAAATATGTGGACCTATAATCAGTCAACCTCAGAAACCACCCTTACATCTCCTAACAGTGATGAAATTAATGAGACCAATCCTCTAAGTTATTTGAAACTTTATGAAAAACGCTATGAGGCGAGTTTCTCCAAGGAAAGCAAATCTGAAAAATACGTAATCCAACTATTGCCAAAAAGCAAGAGAGATGAGTATAAGAGTATCGTAATCACCATCAATAAATCAAATTATTTACCGGAAACAATAAAGGGAGTGAGCGTTTCCGGACAAATAATTTCGATTAACCTTGATAAAATAAAGACTGGATTGACATTCACTCCGGGAGATTTCAGATATCCTGCGTCATCTTATCCCAAAGTTGAAGTTATTGACATGCGTTGAATAAACTTAACGATTTGATTATTATATTTGCACAGAAAGTCGATAGAAAGAAACAATATCAAATAAAATTATGGAAACCATACATACTAAAGTTTTAATCATAGGATCCGGACCGGCCGGTTATACAGCAGCTTTATATGCATCAAGAGCCAATCTTCAACCCATAGTATATGAGGGTGATCAACCTGGAGGACAGTTGACACAAACAACTGAAATAGAGAATTTTCCTGGTTATCCTGATGGTGTCAGGGGTCCGGAGATGATGGAACATTTCCGAATGCAAGCCCTAAGATTTGGAGCCGAAATAAAATCAAGAAAGATAACGAAGGTTGATTTTTCAAAGCGACCCTTCAGATGTGAGGATGAAAAGGGAGATGTTGTGGAGGCAGAAACAGTGATAATCTCTACGGGAGCATCAGCCCGCTATCTGGGGCTCCCGGATGAAGAAAAATTTAAAGGGTTGGGAGTAAGCGGATGTGCCACCTGCGACGGATTCTTCTATAAGGGAAGGCATGTGGCTGTGGTTGGAGGAGGCGACACGGCCTGTGAAGAGGCATTGTATTTGTCAACCTTGGCAAAGAAAGTATATCTTATAGTTCGTCGAGGAGTTTTAAGAGCTTCTGATGTGATGCAACGCAGGGTGAGAGAAACCCCTAACATCGAAATACTTTTCCACTGCAATACGGTAGGATTGTACGGTGATGAACTTCTTGAAGGAGCACATATTGTGAGCCATAAGGGTGATCCTGAAGAGGATATGTTCGATATCGAGATAGAGGGTTTTTTCCTGGCGATAGGACACACCCCTAACACAGAAATTTTTAAAGACTGGATAGAGAGAGACGAGGAGGGATATATAAAAGTGAAGGGAGCCACCACGCATACCAACATTGAGGGTGTGTTTGCGGCAGGGGATTGTGCCGATCCACGTTACCGACAGGCAATATCGGCTGCCGGCACAGGTTGCAGGGCTGCCATAGATGCAGAAAGATTCCTTCAGCTATCAGAATAACAGGTATAAATATAAAACTAACAGATGGTTGAAACCGACAAACCAAAGGAACTTCTTCTGGACAAGCGTTATTTGCGAATGGCGAAGATTTGGTCTGAGAATTCTTATTGTGAGCGAAGAAAAGTCGGGGCATTATTGGTGAAGGATAAAATGATAATATCCGACGGCTTTAACGGCACACCTTCAGGATTCCCCAACATTTGTGAAGATTCTGACAACAGGACGTTGCCCTACGTATTGCATGCAGAGGCAAACGCCATAACCAAAGTTGCCAAAAGTAATAATTCAAGTTTCGGAAGCACTCTTTATGTCACCGACAGTCCTTGTATAGAATGTTCAAAGCTGATAATCCAAGCCGGCATTAAAAGAGTGGTTTTTTCCAAATTATATAGAATAACAGATGGCATAGACCTCTTGAACCAAGCAGGTGTTTCCACTGAATTTATCCCGGAAATCGATGACTAAGAAAAAAAATTTAGCTGTCGTGTTATTGCCCATGTTGATGGCATTGACCATGGGTTGCGGTATTTTCTTAGGGCGCTACATGAATCGGAAAAACTTGAGCCAAAAAGAAGAAAAACTTCGCACCGTGTTAAGATTGATACAGTCTGATTATGTTGATCAGATTGATGTTGATTCATTGTTAGAAACGAACTTCCCGGAACTTTTGTCATCCCTTGATCCTCACACGGCTTATATCCCGGCGCAAGAACTTCAGGCTGTTAATGATGATTTGTTCGGATCATTCAGTGGCGTGGGTGTTTCATTTCAAATTATAAATGACACCGTGCAAGTAATAGAGGTGGTGCCCGGTGGGCCGGCAGAAAAGGTAGGTATAATGCCCGGAGACAGGATCATAATGTCTGACTCAATCAATTTGGTAGGGAAAGATGTCACCTCTGAAAGCGTTTTCAAGAATCTAAGGGGAGAAAAGGGTTCCAAAGTGGTGTTAACCATCCGTCGGTATGGACAAAAACAGGAATATGTCTATGACGTCATCAGAGGGGATATCCCTGTAAATTCCGTTGATGTAAGCTATATAATCAGCGATGGTGTAGGATATGTGAAAGTGTCAAAATTTTCACGCAATACTTACATGGAATTCTTCAATGCCTTGAATGACTTGAAATTTCAGGGTGCAGAATCATTTATCATAGATTTGAGGGGAAATGCCGGAGGATTTATGGACCAGGCAATTTTCATGGCTAATGAATTCTTACCCGCGGGAAGGTTGATAGTCTATACCAAAGGTAGGAAAAAAGAAAATGAATATATGGCCATGAGCGACGGTTCAGGCCGATTCCAGGATTATCCGATAACGGTGCTTACCAATGAATCTTCAGCGTCGGCATCCGAAATTTTTGCCGGTGCAATTCAAGATAATGACCGAGGTTTGATCATAGGAAGGAGATCATTTGGGAAGGGGCTCGTACAGAACCAAACGGAACTTCCAGACAGCTCTGCCATTAGGTTGACTGTGGCCCGATACTACACCCCGTCCGGAAGATCAATACAAAAAGAATATCAACGAGGTGATTTGAAGAATTATGAACTTGATCTGGCTAATCGATATTCGCATGGGGAGTTCTATAACGCAGACAGTATCAAGGTTGATCATAAAAATGTATTTTATACCATAAACGGTCGAGAAGTTTATGGAGGAGGAGGTATAATGCCTGATATATTTATACCGGAAGATACCACAGGCTTCACTTCTTACTATATGTCGGTAGCCAACAGAGGATTGATTCAAAAATATGCATATACAGTGGCCGATAAATATAGGGAAATGTTAGGTTCCGACAGAACATTGGAAAGTTTCAACAAGGTTTTACCCGGTGATAATGTATTGCTGGAAAATTTTGTGTCGTTTGCAGTGGAAAACGGTGTTCCGGCAAGGTGGTATTATATAGGTAAATCAAGAGAATTATTGCTTAATCAGCTCAAAGCTATGATAGCCAGGGATGTTTTGGGCTATCCTGCATTCATTGAGCTTCTGAATGAAGATGACAATGTCGTGAAAGAGGCATTATCAAGAATTCAGAATGGAGAATCTCCGGTAAGTATCCAAAAGGAAGAGTTATGACAGAGAAGACA
Source organism: Muribaculaceae bacterium (assembly GCA_022509225.1). Classification (GTDB taxonomy): domain Bacteria; phylum Bacteroidota; class Bacteroidia; order Bacteroidales; family Muribaculaceae; genus Lepagella. Next base: position 20,505 of record JAFLTM010000009.1, on the reverse strand, counting down.
CTTGAAAAAAATGAAATAAGGAGGAAGATAAAGAATCTCAGGGCAGTCATGTCTGAAGCCGATAAGCTATTTGCTGCGGAAGAGGTTTTCAACAGACTTGAACAGACAGCAGCCTTCTTGATGGCAGACAGAATAATGATGTATCACTCACTTCCTGATGAATTAAGCACGCATGCCTTTTTAAAGAAATGGAAAAATCGTAAAAGATTTTATCTTCCTCGTGTAAATGGTGTTGATCTGGAAGTGCTCCCTTACGAAGAGAGCAGGCTTGAATTAGGAAACTTTCATATAGAGGAACCAACAGGCAATGAAATTACGGATCCCGAAGAGATAGAATTAGTTGTGGTGCCTGCCGTGGCCTACGATAGAAGAGGCAGACGCTTGGGTAGGGGAAAGGGATTCTATGATCGTTTTCTAAAACAGACAAAAGCCACAAAAGTGGGTGTGGGATATGAGTTTCAGCTTATTGAGGAGATTCCTGCAGAGGCTCATGACGTAGGAATGGATATGATTGTTACCCAGAAAACAACGATTATAATAAAATAAATCAAAGTTCAGCGTTAACCTTATAAGATGAAAAAATTATTTCCTGCGATAAGTCTTCTTTTATTTATTCTATGCCAGCGGGGTGTCTATGCCCAGACAGGGATGACACCAATCCCGTTGAATCCTAAAATAAAGACCGGGGTGCTTTCTAACGGTCTTACTTATTATATCTTACATAACGAAGAACCCAAAGAGCGAGCAAATTTTTATATTGCCCAAAAGGTTGGCTCTACTCTTGAGGAACCGGATCAGCTCGGATTAGCACATTTTCTGGAACACATGGCATTCAACGGCACGACAAATTATCCGGGGAAAAAGATGCTTGATTATCTTCAGAGCAAAGGTATCCGATTCGGCTCTGACATAAATGCATATACCTCGTTCGATGAAACCGTCTATAATATCAATAATGTTCCCACCACAGATAAAAATCTGATGGATAGTGTTCTTTTGGTGCTACATGACTGGAGTGGTGATATTCTCCTTGAAGATTCGGAAATAGAAGCGGAAAGAGGTGTTATCCAGGAGGAATGGCGTGTGAGAAACAATGCCAATACAAGAATGTACACCAATATCCTCCCTCAGATTTATAAAGAATACCAATACCAGCAAATGCCTATCGGCAAGATGGAAGTAGTAATGCATTTTAAGCCTGAGGTCTTGAAAGCTTATTATAAAAAATGGTATCGACCGGATCAACAAGGAATTATAATTGTGGGTGATTTTGATGCCGATGAGATGGAAAGGAAGGTGAAAGACCTTTTCTCTACAATAGAAATGCCTGCAAATGCAGCGGAAAGAACTTATCCAACGGTAAGTGATAATGAAGCACCAATCTATGTGACGTATTCTGATCCGGAGTTGACAAATATGCTCACTATGATTTCTTTTAAGTCTGAAAAGATACCTGTGGAACAGAGAAATACTGTTGAGGTGTATGTTCAGAATGATATGATGGAATTAATTCTTTCCAGTCTTATCAATATAAGACTTTCAGAATATGCGTTAAGTCCCGATTGCAACTATGCTTATGCCGGGGTGTCATTTGGAGATTTTTATGTTTCGAAAACTAAAGAATCTTTTGATGTAACCATATTGGCAAAAAATGATTCACAGAAAGCTGTGGCCGATGCCATGGGAGTAGTGGCAAGGGCATGCAAGACCGGATTTACAGAAAGTGAGTACGACAGAGTAAAAAGTGAGCTGTTGTCACGTCTTGATAAAGAATTAGCCGAGAAAGACAAAAAGAATAACGGGGCTCTTGCAAACGAAATCTGCAGGTTGTTTATCGACAACGAGCCTGCACCCGGGATTGAGATGGAACACCAGCTATGGAATATGGTTCTCCCTACCATTCCACTAACCATTGTGAATCAAGTTGCTGAAACATTATTGACCGACCGGAATATGGTTGTTGTTACCTCTGCTCCTCAAGGGTCAGGTTTTGTTTTGGCTGATGAGCAAACCATGCTTTCAACAATTAATGAGGCAATGCACGCTGAATATGATGCTATTGAAGATGAAAGAATCACTGAGCCTTTAATTGCGGAGTTGCCTGATTCAGGTAAAATAATATCCAAAACAGAAAAGAATCCCTTAGGGGCAACAGTACTTAATCTTTCTAACGGTGTAAAAGTGGTTTTAAAAGCCACTGATTTTGCCGGAGATGAAATACTGATGCGTGCTTATAGAGAGGGGGGATTACAAGTTTATGATGAGAGTCAGGCTGCTAATGTGCTTATGATGGAAGATGCATTTGCATCGTCAAAACTGGGACCTTTTGACAACAAGACTCTAAGCAAATATCTTGCCGGTAAAAACGTGAGCTTGAGTTTTAATATCTCACAAATGTTCGATCAATTGCAAGGGTACTCCACAGCCAAGGATCTGCCGTATCTTTTTGAATTGATATATGCTGCATTTACAGATCTGAATCCTGATGAAGTGACATATAAGGCAAATGTGGAAAGATCAAGACCGATAATTGCCAACAGCGATAAAAATCCTCAAGCCATTTTTTCAAAAACAGTTAATAAGATAGAATATGACAACAATCCATTAGTTAAGTCCCCGACTGAAGAAACTTTGGATAATGCTGTTTATTCAGAAAGTTTGGATCTAATAAAAGGTGTCTTGAGTGATGCATCACAATATACTTTTATTTTCGTCGGGAATATCGATTTAGCAACTATTGAACCTCTGATAGAACAGTATCTTGCATCTCTGCCTTCAAAGAATGAACCATCTCCGCCTATCGTAACTCCGATAAATATTTCTAAAGGGATTCTAAACGAAAGTTTTACATATCCGATGGAAACCCCATCCACCATGGTAATAGATATTTATACCCAACAGGATGTTCCTGTTTCTGCAAAAAACGGTATAATGACAGAAATTTTGGGAGACATATTGGCAAATATTTACATAGAAACTTTGAGAGAAGAGGAGGGTGGCACTTATTCCCCTTATGCGGGAGCTCGTTTGAATCCCTATAATGGTGAATGGCAATTAACCTATTTGTTCTTTACCAATTCAGATCAGCAGGAGACTCTAATCAAACGTGCCGAAGACGAAATGAATAATCTCCTTGCCAACGGAGCAAATGAATCTGACTTCAACAAAGTGAAGGAAGCAATGATCAAACAATACGAAATCAATTCAAGAAAGAATATTTATTGGGATTCTCAATTGACCCTACAGATGAGATTGCCTGAAATCGATCTTATGTCCGGGTATGAAGAAGCATTAAGAAATCTTGATATAGATGACTTTAATGATTTTATTAAAAATTTGTATGACGGGAAAAACCGAATACAAGTAGTTATGGAAGGAATTGCCACTGAATAAAAAATGAAAATGAAAAAATTACTTTTAAGTGCATTTATATTTATCACTATTATGAATGTAGCATGCAATAACAAGAAGGGACATAACGCACTTCTTCAACCGTCTCAATTGCCTTATCAGGCAGTGCCGTTTGATCAAATCGCCGCCTCAGATATGGAAGAGGCAGTGATGGAGGGTATAAAAATTCAGAATGAAGAGATAAATGTAATAACGGATAATCCCGAACCCCCTACTTTCCAAAACACAATTGCAGCTTTAGACCGAAGTGGCGAAGTGTTGAATCTTGCCGTTCTCACCCTAAGCAATCTTGAGTCGGCGTTAGGCGACACGATTCTGATGAATACGCTTGCAAAAGTGACACCGGAACTTTCACATCATTCCACTGATATCATGTTGAATGAAAAACTCTGGCAAAGAGTAAAGACAGTTTATGAAGACACAGGGGCTCGGGCAAATCTAAATCCCGAACAAATAAGGTTGTTGGATGAAACTTATAGGAATTTTGCTGAAAACGGAGCTAATCTTGAAGGTGAGGCTCGGGAAAAATACAGAGCTTTGAACTCGAAACTCTCAGACCTTTCAGTGAAATTCAGTCAGAATGTAACGAACGATATGTCTAATCCCAAACGTAGGCTATGGTTAAAAGAGGATGACTTGTCGGGTGTGCCCCAAAGTATCAGGGATGCTGCCAGAAGTGAAGCCAAAGCAACGTTGGAAGCAGAGGGTAAGGAAGATGACGAAACTTTATTCCTCTTTACTGTTTTCGCTCCATCCTACACACCTTTTATGAAATATGCCGATAACAGAGAATTAAGGAAACAACTATATGAATTGTATAACTCAAGGAATAACGGAGAGGAATATGACAATACTAAAATTTTGAAGGATATTGCCAATACAAGGTTAGAACTTGCCAAAGTAATGGGGAAGAACAATTTTGCAGAATATCAGCTTCAGGGCACCATGGCAGGTACACCGGAACACGTGATGAATCTCCTTGAGCAGTTAAGGATAAATTATTCTGAACCTGTGAAAAAAGAGCTTAAGGAGATTGAAGATTATGCCAACTCTTCCCAAGGGAATGATTTTAAACTAATGCCATGGGATTATAGTTATTGGGCAGATAAGTTGAAAAATGACAAATATGCTTTCAATGATGAAGACATGAAACCATATTTCGAATTAAACAACACTATAGAGGGAGTGTTGGGACTTGCCACAAGGCTGTATGGATATACTTTTAAGGAAAATAAAGAGTTGCCGGTGTATCATCCCGATGTTAAAGTATTTGAAGTCTATGATAACGATGGAGAAATTCTGGGAATATTATATGCCGACTTTTATTATAGACCCGGGAAATCTCCGGGCGCGTGGATGACAGAATTCCGCGGAGAAACAAAAGATGACGAGGGAAACAGGAAGCTTCCATTGATTTCCATTGTCACCAATTTCTCAAAACCTGTGGGAGATGATCCGGTATTGCTGACTCCGTATGAAGTTGAAACATTCTTGCATGAATTCGGACATGCCCTGCATGGGCTTTCTTCACAGGCAACCTATGCATCATTGAGCGGAACAAATGTATATCATGATTTTGTTGAATTATTCTCTCAATTCAATGAAAATTTCCTTACAGAAAAGGAATATCTCGATGGGTTTGCAAAACATTATTCCACCGGTGAGAAAATGCCTGAAGAATTGATAGACAGATTTATAAGTTCAAATCAGTTTGGAGCTGCCTATGCCTGTATGCGTCAGTTGGGATTCGGGTATCTCGATATGGCTTATCATACAATCAATGAGCCAATTTCTAAAGAAACATCAGTAGATGATTTTGAGGAAAATGCACAAAACCCGGTTAGAGTGTTTGATGTTGTGGAGAATTGTGTGACCTCCCCCTCTTTCGGACATATTTTTTCAGGAGGATATGCCGCCGGTTATTACGGATATAAATGGGCGGAGGTTCTTGATGCAGATGCATTTGCAGCTTTTAAAGAAGAGGGAATCTTTAATCCGGAACCGGCAAAGAGATTCAAGAAAATGCTACAAAGCGGTGGAACGGTTGATCCGACTGAGCTTTACCGTGAATTCAGAGGTAAGGATGCCAGTGTTGAAGCATTGCTTCATCGTGACGGAATTAAATAATAACTTTAATATAAATTTTGCTATATGATTAGAATAAATTGTTTTATAGCTGTTAAGGAAGATAAAAAGGCATTAGTTCTTGAAGCTGCAAAAAGACTTACTGCAGCATCATTAAAGCAGGATGGATGTGTGGCGTATGATATTTTTGAAAGCGCTACAAGACCGGAAGTATTGATGATATGTGAGACCTGGAGAGATAAAGAAGCACTTGATGCACATTCTAATTCTCAAGTTTTTCATGATGAAGTTTCAATAATGCAAAATAATGCAGAATTGAAACTTGAACATTTCGACATGACAAAAAGACTTTGATTTTTCGTTTAATCTAATACCATGAAAACCTCAAAAATCCTGCTTGACGGGTGTCTGCCATCATATCCTGAATTCAAAAAAGGTATCAGACGGGCACCCGACAGGGGTTATACATTGTCGGCAGAAAAAACTGTGACAGCATTAAAAAATGCTTTGCGTTATCTTCCCCCGGAATTGCATGAGACGATAGCACCGGAATTTCTTGAAGAATTGAGAACAAGAGGAAGGATTTATGCCTATCGTTGGAGACCCGAAGGTGACTTGAAAGCAAAACCTATTGATGAGTATAAAGGTAGATGTCTTGCAGGCAAAGCATTTCAGGTCATGATTGATAACAATCTCTCATTTGATGTTGCTCTTTATCCCTATGAACTGGTCACTTATGGAGAAACAGGTCAGGTTTGTCAGAATTGGTTGCAATATTCCTTGATAAAAAAATATCTTGAAGAACTGACGGATGAACAGACATTGGTTGTGGAATCCGGTCATCCCTTGGGACTTTTCCCGTCTAAAAAAGATGCACCCAGAGTCATTATCACCAACGCTATGATGGTGGGAATGTTCGACAATCCTAAAGATTGGCACGAGGCCATGCAAATGGGTGTTGCCAATTATGGACAGATGACTGCGGGAGGATGGATGTATATAGGACCTCAAGGTATAGTTCACGGCACATTCAATACCTTGCTAAATGCCGGAAGAATGAAACTTGGGATACCTCAAGACGGCGATCTCAAAGGTCATCTTTTTATATCTTCCGGTTTAGGAGGGATGAGTGGCGCACAACCAAAAGCTGCTGAAATTGCCGGTGCGGTAGCGATAATTGCCGAAGTGGATTTATCAAGAATAGAGACCCGGAAAGAGCAAGGCTGGGTGGCAAAGGTTACAGATTCTATCCCTGAAGCTTTCCGAATGGCCGAAGTCGCTCTCGCAAAAAAAGAGCCTTTGTCAATTGCATATCATGGTAATGTTGTTGACCTTCTTGAATATGCAGTAGAGAACAATATTCCTGTTGAATTGCTTAGTGACCAGACGTCATGCCATGCAGTTTATGAAGGAGGTTATTGTCCCGCGGGACTCACTTTTGAAGAACGCACTGACATGCTGCATGATAATCCAGAAGAATTCAAGAGAAAGGTAGATCAATCTCTACGACGTCATTTTAATGCAATCCTGAATCTTACTGAGAAGGGCACTTATTTCTTTGATTATGGGAATTCTTTTATGAAAGCGATATATGATGCCGGAGTAAAAGACATTTCTAAAAATGGCATAGATGAAAAGGATGGATTTATATGGCCATCTTATGTTGAGGATATCATGGGTCCGATGCTTTTCGATTATGGTTACGGTCCTTTCAGATGGGTGTGCCTGAGTGGTAGTCATGAAGATCTTTTAAAGACTGACAAAGCTGCGATGGATTGCATAGAAATAAATCGTAGAGGCCAAGATCGAGACAATTATAACTGGATAAGAGATGCTGAAAAGAATGCCCTGGTTGTAGGAACACAGGCCAGAATCTTATATCAGGATGCAATGGGCAGACTCAAGATTGCACTGAAATTTAATGAAATGGTGAGAAATGGTGAGATCGGCCCTGTAATGCTTGGTCGGGATCATCATGACGTTAGTGGAACTGACTCGCCTTTCAGAGAGACTTCAAATATTAAGGATGGCTCCAATGTTATGGCGGATATGGCGGTGCAGTGTTTCGCAGGTAACTGTGCTCGAGGAATGAGTCTTGTGGCTCTGCATAACGGAGGAGGTGTCGGCATTGGTAAAGCGATAAACGGTGGTTTCGGAATGTTGCTCGACGGAACAGAACGTGTAGATGAAATTCTTAAAAATGCCATGTTGTGGGATGTTATGGGGGGTGTGGCTCGAAGGTCTTGGGCCAGGAATGAAAATGCCATGGCCACTGTGAAAGATTGGAATGAAACGCAGTCTAAAAATGGTTTCATGATAACGGAACCATTCCTTGCCGATGAACAATATCTTGAATCCTTGGTGAAAAATTAAATTATTTGTTGAAAAATAACAATATGAACCAGATAATTGAATGTGTGCCTAATTTTAGTGAAGGCCGTGATAAAGAGAAGATGGAAAAAATCCTTGACTGTTTCCGTGGCAAGGATGGTGTGAAACTTCTTGATTACAGTAACGACATCAATCACAACAGGATGGTGGTGACTGTGGTTGGCGAATATCAACCACTAAAAGAGGCGGTGATAGCTTCAGTCGGGAAAGCAATAGAACTGATTGACCTTAATAAGCACGAAGGGCAACATCCAAGGATGGGTGCAGTGGATGTTATACCATTCATCCCGATCAAGAATTCATCCATGGAAGAATGTGTGGAATTGTCAAAACAAGTAGGTAAGGAAATTGGTGAAAAATATGGTTTTCCTGTTTTCCTTTATGAGAAATCGGCAAGCTCTCCTCACAGGGAGAATCTTGCAGCCATTCGTAAAGGTGAGTTTGAGGGCATGAAGGAGAAAATTCAATTGCCGGAATGGAAACCTGATTTTGGCCCCTCAGAAAGACATGCCACCGCAGGAACGGTTGCAGTGGGCGCACGCATGCCCCTTGTGGCATATAATATTAATCTTAACACATCGAATATAGAGATAGCCACTAACATAGCCAAGAAAATACGCCATATAAACGGAGGTTACAGATTTGTCAAGGCAATGGGTGTGGATCTTGCTGACCGAGGAATTGTTCAAGTTTCGATCAATATGACCGATTTTACCAAGACCTCACTCTATCGTGTTTTTGAGACGGTGAAATTTGAAGCAAAAAGATGGGGTGTAACTATTGCAGGCAGTGAGATTGTTGGACTTGTACCACTTGCAGCTATTGTGGATACAGCTGAATATTATCTGGGACTTGAAAATTTCAGTGCCGGTCAGATTCTTGAATCTAAAATTATGGAATAAATGACTCAAGGCAATCTCATTCTTGAAGACGTTAAAATTGTAACCCCTTTAGGAGATAAGGCTGCCAAAGGTGTGCAAATGAAAGATTTGCATATCGTAGAAGACGCTTCTATAATTATTAAAGATGGCATCATAACTTATGCCGGGAAAGCTTCAGATTGTGATATCTCAGTCAATAAGGGGGAATATGTTAATCTTAAGTGTAAGGGGAATGTGGTATTGCCGGGTTTTATTGATTCCCACACACATCTTGTTTTCGGTGGTTTCCGTATTGATGAATTCGAATGGCGGTTGAAAGGCGATTCTTATATGTCAATAATGGAAAGGGGTGGGGGAATACAATCAACTGTAGATGCAACCAGGGAGATCTCAAAAGATGATCTTATTGTTAAAACCCGATGGTTTTTAGATAAGATTTCGGAAATGGGTGTCACCACAGTGGAGGTTAAAAGTGGATATGGCCTTGATCTGGAAACAGAAATGAAGATTCTTGATGTTATTTCTGAACTTAATGCATCACCTCATAAAAAGCAGGAGATTGTTTCCACCTATATGGGAGCACATGCCATCCCAAAGGAATTTAACGGAAATGCAGAGGCTTACATTGATTTTATAATAGACAATTTGTCACAATTCAAAGACAAAGCTAAGTTTTGTGATATCTTTTGTGAAAAGAATGTCTTCGAACTGCAAGATTCCAGAAGATTGTTGGAGGAAGCAAAAAGATTAGGTTATGGAATAAAACTTCATGCCGATGAGATAGTTAGTCTTGGGGGTGCAGAACTTGCAGCTGACCTCGATGCCACGTCGGCTGATCATTTGTTGCATATAAGTGAAGAAGGAATTAAAAGAATGAGTGAAAAAGGGGTTGTGGCTACTCTATTACCACTGACCGCTTTTGCTTTAAAAGAACCCTATGCTCCGGCAAGAAAATTTATAGACACCGGTTGTGCCGTGGCACTTGCCACTGATTTAAATCCCGGCAGTTGTTTCTCAGGATCGATACCCCTCACCATAGCGCTTGCTTGTATTTACATGAATATGACCATTGAGGAAGTAATCACGGCACTGACATTAAATGGCGCTGCAGCTTTAGGGTTGGCGCACAAGGTCGGAACAATAGAAAAAGGTAAACGGGGGGATCTGTTAATTCTTGGGTGTGATAATTATAAGGTTCTTCCATATTTTGTTGGAATGAATTGTGTGAAATCAACAATATTCCACGGCCGGTTAGTTTATGATAGCGTAGGAATGCTTAAACTGTGATTTAACTATTTGCCTATTTTAGAAAATAAATCTTAATCTTTATATATCATGAGACTTCAAGACCTTAACTTAAAAGAATTTTTAGCAAAAACCTATGGAAATGAACCCGTGCCGGGAGGGGGGAGTATTTCGGCTCTCTGTGGTGCGTTGTCTGCTTCATTGGCGCAAATGGTTACCGGACTAACCATAGGTAGAAAAAAATATTCTGATGTTGAAAATGAAATGATTGAAGTTGCCGGCAGAATGGAAAAAGCGCGTCTTAAATTTCTTGATTATATTGATGAGGATGCAGCGGCTTATCAGCTTGTGTTTGACGCATTTAAAATGCCAAAAGAGACAGAGTCCGAAATTGAATCCAGAAAAGATGCAATTCAGGCTGCCACATTGCATGCGGCTCTGGTGCCATTGAGTGTGGCAAAAACAGCGGTTCAGATAATGAATGATATAATTACTGTAGGAAGCAAAGGAAATAAAAATGCAATCACGGATGCCTGTGTCGCAATTATGTGTGCAAGGACGGCTGCCATGGGCGCAATTCTCAATGTAAGAATAAACCTGTCAGGCTTGGAAGATAGAAGAAAAGCGGAAGAGCTGGAAAGGGAATGTATGGCATTAAACGATGAGGCACAGGTTAAGGAAGCTGCTTTGTTAGATACTGTTATATTCTAAATTATGAATCCTGATAAAAACTATGAGATAGGTTCAAGCCTTCTCACTTATGATCTTATAGAAAAGATTCTAAAGGATGATTATACCCTTTCATTATCTGATGAAGCTAAGTCAAGAATTTCAAAATGTAGGGATTTCCTTGATAAAAAGACTGATGAAAACACTGAGCCTATCTATGGTATAACTACAGGTTTCGGCTCTCTTTGTAACAAACATATTTCTCGTGAAGAATTAACCGAACTTCAGGAAAATCTGGTTAAAAGTCATTCATGCAGTGTAGGAACCCCTGTCGCTCCAATTGTTGTCAAACTGATGCTTTTATTGAAAGCTCATGCCCTGTCAATGGGTTTTAGTGGAGTACAGATAATTACGGTGCAGCGAATCATCGACTTTTATAATAACGGAATCTATCCGATAGTGTATGACAGAGGGTCTTTAGGAGCTTCCGGAGATTTGGCACCCTTGGCTAATCTTTTTCTTCCGTTAATAGGTGAGGGAAAGGTTATTTTTGAAAATAAGGTTTTGTCCGGTTCGGAAATATTGGAAATGTTTGGATGGGAACCAATCAAACTTAAATCTAAAGAGGGACTTGCACTTCTCAATGGAACCCAATTTATGTCGGCAAATGGTATCAAAGCCCTGATTGACGGTTGGCACATTGTCAATTGCTTTGATTTATTCGGAGCTATGAGTCTTGAGGCATACGATGGAAGAATAGAACCTTTTTTAGATTGTCTGCAACAAGTGCGTCCTCATCCCGGACAGATAGAAACAGGTAAGATTTTTAGAAAAATTCTTGAAGGAAGTGAAATAATCGAACGTGAAAAGACTCAAGTCCAGGATCCATATTCATTTAGATGCATCCCACAGGTTCATGGGGCTGTGAAGGATGCCATGCATCATGTCACTGAAGTATTACATATAGAGATAAACTCAGTCACCGACAATCCCACCGTTTTCCCTGAAGAAGAATTGGTTGTGAGCGGTGGTAATTTTCATGGGGAACCGATAGCTCTGGTTTTTGATTATATGGGGGTTGCACTTCATGAACTTGGAAATATTTCTGAAAGAAGGGTGGCACAGCTTATATTAGGGAAGAGAGGACTCCCTGAATTCCTTGTAGCCAAACCCGGACTAAATTCCGGTTTTATGATTCCTCAATATGCCGCAGCTTCTTTAGTAAGCCAAAACAAGATGTATGCATGGCCGGCATCGTGCGATTCTATAGTGAGTTCAAATGGTCAGGAAGACATTGTTTCAATGGGAGCAAATGCGGCAACCAAATTGCATAAGATAATTGATAACCTGAAAATTATAGCTGCCATAGAATTGATGAATGCTGCTCAGGGCATTGATTTCCGTCGCCCGTTAAAATCCTCTGATCTGATAGAAACGGTAATGGAGACCTATAGGAAAGAAGTGCCTTTTGTTGAAGAGGATGTAGTTATGGAAGATTATATCAAGAAGACTATGGATTTTCTTGAAAAATTTGATATCGTCATAGAATAGATTTTGACAGTTTGTTGTAATCTATAGAATTGCCACCGGGTTGCAATAAAATTTTATTACCTTTGCCAACGGTAATAAATTATGGAAGCAACGGGTAAAATAGATTCACAGAAGAACAGGCATTGTGAATGTTCCGGCGGGAATTGTTCGCATGAACCAAATTCCTGGTGGCGACCTCTGATTGGAGCAGGAATATCTTTTCTGCTGCTTGTGGCAGGCTTAATTTTGAGCCATTTTCATGATAACTTTATAAATGACAATACTTGGGTAAAACCGTTATGGTATTTTGTCGCTTTTCTGCCTGTTGGAGTTCCGGTATTGATTGAAGCTGCGGAAGGAATTTCAAAAAAGGATTATTTCAATGAACTGACATTAATGTCGATTGCATGTATCGGAGCTTTTTTGATTGGAGAATATTCGGAAGCTGTCGGTGTAATGTTATTTTATTGTATCGGAGAAACATTACAAAACAAAGCTGTTGACAGAGCAACACGCGATATTTCTAAATTATTGGATATCAAGCCTGAACATGCGAGGGTTATGCGAGATGGTCATCCGGTGATAATGAAACCTGAGGATGTGGGAATTGGGGAGATTATAGAAGTTCATGCCGGGGAAAGGGTTCCGCTTGATGGAGAGTTAGAATCAAACGATGGGCTGTTTGACACAGCAGCTTTAACGGGGGAGAGTGTCCCTAAAGATATAGAGAGGGGAGAGGTGGTGCTCGCCGGTATGATATCTTCTTCTTACACAGTGAAAATTAAGGTGACAAAACCCTATAGCGAAAGTGCACTTTCGAGAATCTTGGATCTGGTGAAGAATGCGCAATCAAAAAAAGCTAAATCAGAAGCGTTTATAAAGAAATTTGCCAAGATTTATACACCGGTTGTAACTTTGTTGGCAGTATTGGTAGTCTTATTCCCCTATTTTATATCGCTGCTTCATCCCGGATTCCATTATGTTTTCACTGAATGGCTTTACAGGTCGTTGGTGTTCCTCGTTATTTCTTGTCCTTGTGCTTTGGTGATTAGTGTGCCTCTAACATATTTTGCAGGGATAGGAGCGGCTTCTAAAAAAGGAATCTTATTCAAAGGGGGGAATTACCTTGAAACCATCAAAGGTGTGAATGTCGTGGCATTCGATAAAACAGGCACATTGACAACAGGAAAGTTTCAAGTGGAAAGTGTAGAAACCTTCAATATGGATCCGAAAGCTCTTCTTGGTTTGATGGGAGCTGCCGAGTCTGAAAGTAATCACCCTTTGGCTAAAGCAATTTATTCTTATGTTACATCAAGAGGAATTCAGATGCCTCCTGTTGTAAAAATGGAGGAGATTGCCGGAAAAGGAACCAAAGCCTTTATTAATGGGGAAACAGTGTTGACAGGAAATCTTAAATTAATGAGAGATGAGGGAATTCCTTATCCTGAGGAGTTGAATATAAATTCCTCCACTATTGTGGCATGTGCAGTAAATGGTGAGTTTGCGGGTTATGCAATTTTGTCAGATACGCCTAAGGAAGATTCTGTCGATACGGTTAAAGGTTTGCACAAATATGGAGTTCCGGATGTTGTGATGCTATCAGGAGATAGAAAAGAAATAGTGGCAAAATATGCAGCCACCATGGGGATAAAAAATGCCCTTGGTGAGCTTTTGCCACAAGATAAAGCAGATTATGTAGATAAAATTTCAAAAACTCCGGGCAAGACAATAGCTTTCGTAGGTGATGGCATGAATGATGCTCCGGTCTTGGCTCTTAGTAATGTTGGAATTGCCATGGGGGGACTTGGTTCGGATGCTGCTATTGAAAGTGCTGATATAGTTATTCAAACCGACAAACCTTCCAGTGTTGTAACCGCCATAAAGATAGGCCGCTATACTCACAAGATTGTTATGCAAAATATTATAGGGGCAATTGCGATAAAAATAGCGGTACTTACCTTTGGTGTCATAGGAATTGCCACTCTTTGGGCTGCTGTTTTTGCCGATGTGGGTGTCACAATCCTTGCGGTATTGAATTCAATGAGGGTGTTATGGAAAAAGTATTAACCCCATGGCATAGAGGTGAATTTAAACAATAAAAAACCGACAATTAAAAATAATTGTCGGCTATTTTTTCAATTTTATCTTTATCCGGTTCGGAACTATTAGGTCCTGCCGCTTTAAGAAGTTGTTTCAAGGGATAAAAATCTGGATTTTGTTTAGCCTGATAGTCGGAGGCGCTTTCAGTTTCGTCACCTTGTGCATAAGCTGCATCTTCTATTGCTTCATCGGAATCTCCAATACCCTCAAGCATGGCCGATCCGTTTATTGCCTCCACATAAAGAAGTTCCGGATTTACCCTTATCTGAGGATTTTCATCAAATCTGTCAAAATTATCGATATATTCCTGAACAAGGTCATTTATTGCTTTTACGAAAGTTTTCCTGTCAATTGTTGCCATAATCAAAAGATTTAATTTTATTTATTATATTGTTATAACAAATAAGTTTTATTAATGTTTTTCATGAACTTTTTTAATAATGTGTGACCTAAATATCTCAATTGTTCTTTTATTGGAGATGTTATAGCTAACATCATTGAAGAATATTTTGTAAATTTGCATATTAAGACAGATATTGTCTTTGAAATTGCAATCGTTAAAAGCAAAATTTTAAAATGGCAAAACAAGAAGACCTTTTCAAAACGATCATAGCACATGCAAAGGAATACGGCTTTGTGTTCCAATCAAGCGAAATCTATGATGGACTGTCAGCTGTGTATGACTACGGTCAGAATGGAGTTGAATTGAAAAACAATATCAAGAGATACTGGTGGGAAGCCATGACTATGCTGCATGACAATATCGTGGGCATAGATTCCGCTATCTTCATGCATCCCACCATCTGGAAAGCCTCAGGCCATGTCGACGCTTTTAATGATCCTTTGATTGATAATAAGGATTCAAAGAAAAGATATCGTGCCGATGTCTTGATAGAAGAGGAGTTGGCAAAATTCGATGATAAGATAAATAAAGAAGTTGCAAAAGCAGCAAAGCGTTTTGGAGAAAGCTTTGATGAAACTCTTTTCCGTCAGACAAATCCAAAGGTGGTAGAGATATCTAAAAAACGCAATATCCTGCATCAACGCTTTCAAGAGGCGATGAATGCCAATGATCTGCCGGGATTAAGGCAGATAATAATTGATTATGAAATCGTTGATCCAATATCGGGAACAAGGAACTGGACGGATGTCCGGCAGTTTAACCTGATGTTTAAAACCGAAATGGGATCTACTGCTGACGGTGCAATGGAAGTGTATCTTCGTCCTGAAACTGCCCAAGGTATATTTGTAAACTATCTGAATGTGCAAAAAACGGGTAGAATGAGGATTCCTTTTGGAATTGCACAGATTGGAAAGGCATTTAGGAACGAGATAGTGGCACGTCAGTTTATATTCAGGATGAGGGAGTTCGAGCAGATGGAGATGCAATTTTTCGTTCGTCCCGGTGAAGAACTGCATTGGTTTGACAAGTGGAGACAGACAAGAATGCGGTGGCATAAGATTTTGGGGCTCGGAGATGAAAAATATCGTTTCCATGACCATGATAAACTGGCTCACTATGCCAATGCTGCCACTGATATTGAATTCCAGTTGCCTTTTGGATTCAAGGAGGTGGAAGGTATCCATTCACGCACTAACTTTGATTTAAGCCAACACGAAAAATTCTCAGGAAAGAAAATCCAATACTTTGACCCCGAGCTTAATGAAAGTTATGTGCCGTTTGTTATAGAAACCTCGATTGGAGTAGATCGTATGTTCCTTACCGTTTTCTGCAGCTGTTATGAAGAACAGCAACTTGAAGGGGGTGATAAGAGGATTGTGATGCATTTCCCGGCTCCGTTGGCTCCCGTGAAATGTGCTGTACTACCCTTGGTGAAAAAAGATGGGTTACCTGAAAAAGCAAAAGAGATCCAACAAAAACTGCGGTTTGATTTCACATGCCAAATTGATGAAAAGGATTCTATAGGGAAACGCTATAGAAGGCAGGATGCCATTGGAACACCCTACTGTATAACAGTGGATCATCAGACACTTGAAGACAATACGGTTACGCTTAGACACAGAGACACCATGCAACAGGAGAGGGTGAATGTCGCCGATCTTGGAAAAATCCTGTCGGAGAAGGTCAGCATCAACTCTCTTTTGAAAAAACTTGCCTGATAATGTTGAAAAAAAAAAGTTCAATATGATTAAAACAATTATAAAATTTGTGTTCGTTCTAATTGCAGTGATACCACTTTCCTCATGCAATTATAATTCATTGGTGGAGAAACAGCAAAATGTTGACCAGGCGTGGGCTCAGGTTGAGAACCAATATCAAAGACGTGCTGATCTTATACCGAATCTTGTAAATACTGTTAAGGGATATTCATCACATGAAAGCGAGACATTTGAAAAGGTTACACTCGCACGTGCTAAAGCCACTTCAATCACAATAGATCCCGAAAATCTTAATGAAGAGAATCTTGCAAAATTCCAAGCAGCTCAAAATGAATTATCGCAAGCTTTGAAATCATTGCTTGCTGTCACAGAGGCTTATCCTGATTTGAAAGCAAATGAAAATTTTATGAATCTACAAACCCAGCTTGAAGGAACCGAAAACAGGATAGCAACCGAGAGAATGAGATATACAGAGGCAGTGAGAGATTACAATACGGCAATCAAAAAATTTCCGACTACAATCTATGCAGGGTGGTTCGGTTTTGAGGCAAAACCACAATTCAAGGCCGAAGAAGGGGCTCAGAGGGCTCCTCAAGTTGAATTTTAATTAGTAAATGAATGAAAATTTCAAAATTTATTCCCATAATTCTTATTTCAGTTATTCTTATCTTGCCATCATGTTTTGGAGATTCAGACGTATTCGATTACACGGCTTGGCTTAACCGGAATTTAGAATATATAAATAATCTTGAAAAAGAAACTGAAGGAGGGATACCTGTTTATGATAAAATCACCCCGGATTGGGACAGTTCCATTTATGTCCTGGTGAAATGGCATAACGACAGGGCCGAAACCACCAATCTTGTCACACCCTTATCAACCTCAACAATTCTTGTTAAATATACCTTGACAAATGTTGATGGAGACACGCTTGATTCTTCCGATTCATTCCAATGTGTCCCGAATCAATTGGTGACAGGTTTCTGGGCTGCCGTGACAAATATGCATGTGAATGACACTGTCACGGCCGTGATGCCTTATTATGCCGGTTATGGAGTTTCAGGATCCACTGCCATACCCCCTTATTCCACTCTTATTTTTGGAATAAGGTTAGACAGCATTGTCAAACTGGTGGCCAAATAAGGTTTTGTTTTGATGATAAAATTTTTTCTCCGAATTTATGTTATCATCATTCCCTTGTTTTTTCTGCAAGCATGCAAAGAGACAGAAAAAACAGAGGGAATAACAGCACAGATAACTGCAGCACAAATGGAAGGAAGACGGGCGGCAGGTGTGATTTTAGGACCTCAATGGACTGATTCAGTAAAGTTGCAGCGTGCCTTACTTGATGCAAAGGCGAAACAAAGCCAATACATTATTAATGGTAAAAGCCAATGTGCCGAGGCTTTCGATTCTGCCTTTATATCAACCATTCGGACAGTGAATCCACAACTTGCAAGAAAATTGCAACAATAAATCTAACAACCAATCCCAATACCAAAAAGGGCAAAGTCGTAGATTGCCGGATCCTCCGGACGAAATTTTCTAAGCTTGTGGGTTAATTCCTCCACGCTTTTACGGTCGTTGGCTTTTCTCGTCAACAATCCCAATTCTCTGGCCACATTGCCAACATGGACGTCAAGCGGGATGTAAAGCTTGCTTTTGGGAATTGATTTCCAGACTCCAAGATCTACTATGCCGTCGTCTCTCACGAGCCATCTTAACGCCATATTAACTCTTTTGAGAGCAGTATGGTTTATATTCAATGGAAGACATCGGCTGCAGTCAGACATATTCACCTCTCTCAAAACTTTATTTATCAGGTCTGTCAATTCCCATGCAGGAGCTGATGTTTCCCCGATTCTATGTTTATCGGCAAATGCATCGAGCGAGCCATAATCAGCATAGATTTTTCTGAATCCTTTTAGAAGGTGTTTCAGGTGAGATGCAAAAAAGGTTCGGTGTATATTAAGTTTAGGGTCGAGATCCTCGTATCCTTCATCCATTAAATAATTGTAAGGGCTATGATCCATTAATGTGAGGAGCTTCTCGATATCATTGCATATCATGCTCCTTTTCCCCCATGCAAGAAGTGCTGCCAAGAAAGACACAATCTCGATATCCTGCAAAGATTCAAACCGCCGAGGGAATTGCACAGGATCCTTATCAATGAATGATATATGGTTTATACGTTTTGCTTCGTTGTCGAGCAATTCTTTTATGTCAGTCATACCGTGTAAGACTTATTTGAGTTTCACATTCACCGGCTCTGATTCCCGGTTCATCCTGTCAAGTGCAGTGACTACAAAAACCGAGCCTGTCGCAGACGGACCTTCAGAGTCTTCTTCCACAAGAACGGATGAGAATGGTGTCACGGCAATGATTGCCTCCGGATCCTCTATATCCACCACTTCATCAGGAAAAAATTGATAAACCACATACATCACAGCATCCCTCTGTGTCTTTGTTTTTCCGCTTGAAGGATTATCCCAACGTAAAAACAAACGGTTATTTTCAGATTCAAGCCTGAGATTGTTGACTTTCCCGGGTTTAATACTCTTGTCGCCATACACCGGAGGCAATGCTATGGTGCTCTGATATTTCAACGCAAGGGAATCAGCCACTCCATTAAGATTGCCGGTCACCCAATATCCATGCCACCAGACATTTCCTTTGACATTGGGAAGCTTCCTTGATAATTTCACTTTGGTGTCGAGTTCATTGGTGTCGTTATTTCCCGGATCGGCATTGGTCATCGTGCGTTGCACATCCTGGCCGATATATATGTCAACATCATAGGAGTGATCGTTCCACCATTGGGCGAGATGTCGGCTGGGGGCGGCTTTCATATCTAATGTCCAATAAAGTTGAGGAGCCAGATAATCTATCCATTTGTTTTTGGCCCAAAGCAAAACATCGGCATAGAGGTCATCGTAATTTTGTAATCCGGAACTTTCACTTCCGTTAGGGTCACTCCGTTTGTTTCTCCAAATGCCGAAGGGACTCACTCCGAATCTTACCCAGTCTTTTTCCTCCTTGATGGTTGAATTGAGTTGTTGGATCAACAAATCTACGTTATGTCTGCGCCATTCATTACGTTCCATCCCGTTTCCGAATTTTGCATAGCTGGCGTTGTCTCCCTCAAAACGTTTGCCATTTGCAGGGTAGGGATAAAAATAGTCGTCGATATGAATTGCATCCACGTCATAACGGGAAACGATATCTTTAACCACGGCACAGATATGATCCCTGTTTTCTTGATAGGCGGGGTCAAAAAATATTTGTCCGTTAAATTTCACAAAACGGTGAGGTTCGCTATTGACGGCGTGATTTGAAGGCAATGTTTCTTTTGCATTGGATGTGACTCGATAAGGATTTAGCCATGCATGGAATTCCATTCCACGCTTATGGGCCTCCTCAATAGCGTATTCCATAGGATCATATATAGGAGCCGGAGCTTTTCCCCTTTTACCCGTGAGCCATGCACTCCAAGGTTCAAGTTCTGATACATAAAGAGCGTCGGCAGTGGGGCGGACTTGGAAAATGACTGCATTGCACCCTGCCTGTTGAAGAAGGTCAAATTGGTCGCGGATATATTTTTTTTGTTGTTCCACGTTCTTATTTTGCCATTGCGACTGACCTATTACATGCAGCCAAGCTCCCCTGAATTCTCTTTTAGGATTTTGGGAAAATGATTGACAAATTACAGAAGCTGTCAATAAAAGGGATAGGACAAGTCTTAGAAACATAATTCTTTTCAATTTGATATCACAAAGTTACAGAAAATTAGTCAACATAACATCGTAAAAATAAAATACCCGGCCGAATCCAGGCCGGGTATTTTTAGAGTATATTATAAAAAAGAGGAATCAATTAAGGGATTGGAAGATTCCAACCGAATAGATGTGCTTCCATGCAGGCTTTCGAAATAATTATCCATAGCGGACAAAATCCCATAAACAATATAACCGAAAGAGTCAAAGAACTTGTTCCGATTGCTGTGTAAGTATCGTATTCGTCAGCAATAATAATTCCTGAGAATGCAGGCGGCAGCGCGCAAGCAACAACTGTC
>JAFLTM010000089.1 GCA_022509225.1 Muribaculaceae bacterium | reverse complement strand
CATCGGCAGTAACATCAACAGGATAGACATTAAAATAAACATTGTTGGAGCGGGCTGAATCAGTGCCGATAACATATATGAATTCCGGCAATTTATAAGAACCGGAATCAAATGCCTGAATAGGAACGGTATAATTTAACTGAAGTTTCCCCGATCCCAAGTCTATTGTGTCTATCTTCTGCGGAAAAGATATTTCCACACTGTCACCGCACACGCCAACATAATCTCTTTGGCGTCCGGCGTCACTAAAAATGGTAAACCTTCCGGTTTCACCTTTGTTCTCAACCACTTCAAGATGCAGTGTTGTGCTGCGACCCATCAGCAGATTCACAGAATCTAATTTGGCAGACACTGAGATAGCAGTGGCTCCGACAGTAGAAACATACATAGTCAAAGCCAAACACAGAATTGTCAAGAAAAATCTTTTTGTCATCTGAATTCTGTTTTCAACGTCTAATTGCACTTCTGGTATGGAATAATGACAAAAGGGCCTTAACATAGTCTTCTTCCGTGTTGATTGAAACCATATCTACACCTGATTTTGCAGTGACTGATGCTATCTTTTGCTGCCGCTCGTACCATGCTTTGTCAAAAGCTCTCCTGACACGAGAAGAGGAGGTGTCAATCCATCGGTCGGAACCGGTTTCCATATCTCTAACTTTCATTAATCCGACGTCAGGCAAGGATGCATCTCTTTTATCATATACCTGAATGGCTGCAAGATCATGTTTACGGTTGGCTATAGACATGCTTGAAAAATAGTCATGGTCATCGATAAAATCACTAAGAAGGAAAGCGCTGCATCTTTTTTTGAGTGCATTCGTCATAAACCGGAGAGCCACATCAATATTAGTGCCTCTGTTGGCAGGAACAAGATCTATGATTTCCCGTATAATCAATAATATGTGTTTTCGTCCTTTTTTCGGGGGGATGAACTTCTCTATTTTGTCGCTGAAAAAAATAACCCCTACCTTGTCATTGTTTTGAATTGAAGAGAAAGCCAAAGTGGCGGCTATCTCAGCTATCATTTCTTTTTTTGACTCATTGCCGGCACCGAAATCACTGCTTCCACTCACATCAATCAGGAGCATCATCGTCAGTTCTCTTTCCTCTTCATACACCTTGACATAAGGATGGTTGTGACGTGCCGTCACGTTCCAGTCTATATCGCGAATATCATCGCCAGGCTGATATTCTCTGACTTCGGAAAAAATCACACCTCGCCCTTTAAACGCCGTATGATATTCACCGGCGAAGATATTCTGACTTAAACCCCTTGTCTTTATCTCAATTTTCCTGACTTTCTCAAGTAACTCTTTCGCATTCATTCCATCTGGAATTTACACCGGAATTAAGATTAAGACTGAATCAGGGCACCTGAACTTTGTCAAGGATTGCCGTAATAACCTCATCTGCACCAATATTATTGGCTTCGGCTTCATAAGAAAGACCTATCCTGTGGCGCATCACATCATGACAAACCGCCCTTACATCCTCAGGGATGACATATCCCCGGCCCTGCAGGAATGCATAAGCCCTGGAAGCAAGAGCCAGACTTATAGAGGCACGAGGGGAGGCTCCGTAGGAAATTATTCCCGAAAGATCTTTTAATCCGAATTTAGAAGGCTCTCTTGTAGCGAATACAAGGTCAACTATATAGTTCTCTATCTTTTCGTCGATATATATTTTCTCCACTATTTTCTGGGCTTCAATTATTTCTGAGGGATGCAACACCGGCATCACCGGTTGAAGTTCTCCTGAAATATTCTGACGAATGATTGCCTTCTCCTCTTCTTTGTTCGGATAACCGATCACAACTTTTAGCAAGAACCGGTCGGTCTGTGCTTCCGGTAGCGGATAGGTACCCTCCTGCTCTATAGGGTTCTGTGTGGCCATAACCAAGAATGGATTATCGAGCTTGAAGGTTTCTTCTCCTATTGTGACCTGACGCTCCTGCATGGCCTCAAGCAAAGCACTCTGGACTTTGGCCGGGGCACGGTTTATTTCGTCAGCCAACACAAAATTTGCAAAGATCGGACCTTTCTTAACCTCAAAGGTTTCTTTCTTTACGCTATAAATGAGTGTGCCTATAACATCGGCAGGAAGCAAATCAGGTGTAAACTGGATTCTGTTGTATTTGGCATCAACTAATGAGGCGAGTGTCTTTATAGCCAACGTCTTCGCAAGACCCGGCACACCCTCGAGCAATACATGTCCGTTACATAGAAGCGCTATCAAAAGGGAATCAACAAGATGTTTTTGTCCAACTATCCTGCGATCCATTCCGGATCTGATCATGCTCACAAAATTAGATTTAGATGCTATTAAATCATTCAGTTCCCTGATGTTTACAATCTCACTCATAAATTCTTTAAATTAACATTTGTGTATGCAAAAATAGGTAATATTCAAAAAAAATTATATAATAGGTTTGTTAAATATTCTTTCCTGAATTTAAACCTTATTAAAGCTATAATGAAAAAATGCCGGTCTTTGATGCCGGCATTACTGGATTTTATGGAATGGTATGTTTATTTATCTTCTCCATCAAAGGCATTCCAGCCTTGAGCGCGTATAACCACTTCAGAACCGTCTCTTGTCACCAATGCAGCCCCAAGCTGAGGCTCGGTAATATAGCCTATCATGGAAATCCCTTTCATTTTTTCTATCTTTTGGTGGTCAGTTAGTGGCACGGTGAAAAGCAATTCATAATCCTCACCGCCGTTCAATGCTGCCGTGACAAGATTCATATTGAATTCTTCAGCCATCAGCGCGGTTTGATAATCAATGGGTATCTTATCTTCATAGACACGGCAACCCACTCCACTTGATTTACATATATGAAGAAGTTCAGACGATAAGCCGTCGCTGACATCAATCATTGAAGTCGGTTTTATCCCCTCTTTCTTGAGAAGTTCTATTATATCTTTTCTTGCCTCAGGTTTCAATTGTCTTTCAAGTATATATTCCTTCCCGGCAAAGTCAGGCTGGAAATCTTTTTGGCCTGCACCCACAGAGTTCTCTCTCTCCAAAAGTTGCAGCCCCATGAAAGCTGCGCCAAGATCACCGCTCACACAAATAATATCGGTTGGTTTGGCTCCTGATCTTTTTACCTCCTCTCCCTTTTCTACATCACCTATACATGTAATGCTGATAACAAGCCCCGTAACCGAAGCGCTTGTGTCACCCCCCACAAGATCAACATTATAGATTTCACATGCACGTTTTATGCCGCTATATAAAGCATCAAGATGCTCGACAGTGAAACGACTTGAAACCCCAAGGCTCACAGTTATCTGCCGTGGCCTGGCATTCATGGCATAAATATCGCTGAAATTCACTATTGCAGCCTTGTAACCCAAATGTTGGAGGGGCACATACCTTAAATCAAAGTGTATGCCTTCCAATAAAAGATCCGTGGTTACAACCACATCCTTTTCTCCGAAGTTGAGAATTGCAGCGTCGTCACCAACACCAAGTTTTGTTTGGGTATGTTGAATCGGAAAATCTTTTGTTAGCCTGTCTATAAGGCCAAACTCACCAAGTTCAGAAATTTCTGTCTCCTGCTGATCCATAAGCTCTCAAATTCAGATTCTCTTTAAAACTCCCTTAAATAACCTAATCATATTCGGCTGGGCTTTCACTGCAGCTTTCTGCACCTCTTCATGGGTTGGAACCTCCTTGACATCCTTCCCGCCTAAATCTGTTATCACCGACACACCGAACACCTCCATTCCGGCATGGTTAGCCACTATGACCTCGGGAACAGTTGACATGCCGACCGCATCTCCCCCTATAATCCGGAAATATTCATACTCCGCCGGGGTTTCAAATGTGGGACCGGGGGTCCCGACGTAAACACCATGCATCAATCTGATTTTTTCCTCTTCACTTACTTTATCGGCAATTTCAATCAGACGATGACTATAGGCTTCAGTCATTGCCGGGAAACGAGTCCCCAACTCTTCATAGTTTTCCCCTCTCAGCGGATTTTCCGGAAAAAGATTTATATGATCGGTTATGATCATGACATCTCCAACTTTAAACTCCTTGTTCATACCTCCGGCCGCATTGCTGACAAAAAGTTTCTTAATACCTAAGGCCTGCATCACCCTAACCGGGAATGTCACTTCCCTCATGTCGTAGCCTTCATAATAATGGAAACGTCCTTGCATTGCCATAATTCTTTTGCCTGCCAAAACGCCAAAAATAAGCCTTCCGCTATGACCTTCCACTGTTGAAACGGGGAAATTGGGAATGTCTTTATAATCTATCGAGGTTGCATTTTCTATATGTTCGGTCAGCTCACCCAGACCGGTACCCAAAATAACTGCTATTTCAGGAATTTCGTTTATATTTTTCTTGATGAATTCCGTCGACTCCTTAATTTTTTCTAGATATGTTTTATCCATAATATCAGATTTTATCCTTTATTTCTGTATGTCAGACCTTATTTCCTCAATTAGATTTTTATCGTCGAGAACATTGATCATTCTCACTTTCACCGGCAAATAGTAGGTGAATGGTTTCAATTCCTGCGGGAAATAAGGGTTGTTTGCCAGACGCACGGCATCTTTTTCTGTTGTTACTATGATCTTTCGTTGTCCGGAGGTTTGTTGGAACTTCACTTCCAAATCCTTGATATCTTTTTTTGAAAAATCATGATGATCTGGATAATGATTGATTTTCACACGGAAAGGATAGTTTTTAAAATAGCTTATGAAATAACGGGGGTTTGCTATTCCTGTCAAGAGCATAACACCATCTTTCGATGTGAGCTGTGATAATGAAACCGAATAATGTATATCGTCGGGGAAAACAGGTTTAAGTGAACCATATTCATAACGGGAGAAGAAAAGTTTCTGGAATTTCATCAGATCCAGTTCTTTTGTCATCAACCTGTAGTCGATAGGCATCAGGTCATCGGGACATTTTGTCACAATCACCATATCTGCTCTGTTCAACTCTCTTGCGCTCTCTCTTAATCTGCCCAGTGGGAGAAGTTTGTCTTTATGAAGGGGTCGGCTACTGTCGGTAAGCAGTATCGAGATCTTTGGCTTAACCCATCTATGTTGGAATGAATCATCAAGAACAACCACCTGAATGTCTGGTTTTAGTCTCAATAATTCATCGATTCCCTTGCGTCGGTTTTCACACACTGCAACAGTGACCCGTGGTGCAAATTTTTGATAGATCTGATAAGGTTCGTCTCCTATGGTGGATGGGGTGCTCTTTGAGTTTGCAAGGACAAAACCTTTTGTTTTCCTCTTATAGCCCCGGCTAAGCACCGCCACATTCATATCTACGCAGAGATGACTAACTATATATTCCACATGAGGTGTTTT
>JAFLTM010000088.1 GCA_022509225.1 Muribaculaceae bacterium | reverse complement strand
AGCAATGACGGAAGAAAAAGCACATAAATGTGGCCCGGAAGGATGTTCCGTACCAGACCAGGGCTGATTACGGTAAGAAGAATAAAGAGGAGAGAAGACATCGGAAATTATATGAACCCATCAGGATTGTTGCCCAATCCGATTTTATCAAAGTTGGATACGTTAAAAATTCCTTAAAGCTTACTGCATTACATCCTTAACGGCTCTGACATAGAAATCTGCATCTATACCTGCGGTGATTTCTTTTTTTTGGTTCATTCCCATATATCTATAATTTTGACCAGCAAAATATTCTCTGGTACAAGAAAGGTAATTATTTTTATCCAGGAGTCCTAGGAATGCCATGATTGTGATTTCACTGATATTTGGCATTCGCCATTCTCCCTCATCGATTCTATTGGAAGCCTCAGCGTAACCTCCGCAGATTGCATTGTTGTTTACCGAAGCAGTCCAATTATCTATGCTGTAGCTTGAGTAAATCACCTTCCCTTCATTATTCGGGAAAAGAAATGTACCGTTGAAAATGTTGCGGGTATTCCCCTTTTCTCCTTCAGAATCACGCGGTATACAGTCTTCAGCTGCAACCTGGAAACTATAGGCGGGATAACTTTGGATACTACCGGCATAATGTGAAGGGAGGTGTCCGCGCGTTTCCGGGCGTAGGGATGAAGCCCGGTAATAAGTCATAGTGACAATTCTCGTTTTTTCGTCATACTGATAGGCCACCATCATATCCTGAATCGGGCTTGAGTCAGTTATAGGTACACCCACATTTCTAACACACCTTAAAGTTCCGGGCTTCCCATCACCAAAGTTTCCGGTGGCAGCCAGTTCCTCAGCCCATAGAGTCATGTTGTCAGAGGACACGTAATGAGTGTAGAGCGTTCCTACCCCCGCTGTGATACCTGATCCCGTGCGTTCATAATCGAGCATGTTGAAGAGAGGGGTCTTCAGCGAACCGGCACCGATCATTATACGGGTGTAGGTGGAAACAGGTGGCAGATACCATCGGAGTTCGAAGTTTTCGATGGTGCCGTTTCCGTTAAGATCTCGGTTTCTGGCAAGTGCGGCTTCCATATAGTTGTGTTCATGCTTTCTCACCGTGAAAGTGGCGTCTTTGAAACCTGATCCATCATGTGCCTGAGCTTCCTGGTAGTCGTTCCCCACGACTTTGCTCCATGAACGGTTTATGGTGCCTTGTGAGACATAGGTATAGAGATTCTGCAGTCCGTCACTGCTGCTTAAGGTACCATAGTTTTTTATATCGAAATTTGTACCAGTGTATGATTCGTTTATGTGCTCGATTCCGGCACAGTTGGGAGCTGAAGTATTGTAGTAAGTCTGGATAGATTCCTGCGCCATCATATAAAGGCTGCGTGAATACACGCTTTCTCCGTCGTAGGAGAGATTGGGGTCGCCAAGGCGAATCCAAAGTTTGCGGTAGTCCTGATTGACGGAGTTCTGCCATTTGATGGGATTCATCGGTTGGGAGGCGGTAAGTGTGGATGATCCGGGCGCATAGTCATAATCGTAGACATATTCGTCGATGAATACGGTGTAGGGGAGGCGAGTGTCTTCTTTGACTCCGTCATTGTGGCGGTTGGGATGCACAAATTTTTCGATATCTCTGAGATCCTCGAGATACCATACTCCCTCCGGAGAATTCCTTTTGATACTGGCTTTGTATTCTCTAGACAGATCGGTGCGGTTCAGAAGTCTGGGGTCGCCCGGATATTGAGGGATTTTTCCATCCACTTTAGTTGGCACTATATGTACCCAGTTGTAGAACTGGTTGTCGGGCAGGTTCTGGATCATATCCTGATGTTTTCCGTCACCCAAGTTGGTGATCATCGAGGAAAAGAACCCGTCGAGGTTGGGACCGTTCACCATGTCGATGTAGTTGTCGCCGTATGGAGCGCGGATACGCTATGTGAGACCTTTGCGCTCCTCATCTGAGAGTTCTATCTGGAATACGGAGTAGTGGCAGTCGAGGTTGAAGAATGAACCCTCGATATCTGTGACGGTACCTTCCACGGAACTTGTGATCTCGTTGTTGTCTTGAGCCTCAATGCGGATATGGTCGGCTCCATTGATTGTAATGTTGTATGTCACGCTCGAATTCCTGTAGCAGTTGAAGTCGTTGACATCTGCTGCCCCGCCATTATAGGAGACATAACCGAGATGGACGTTATAGATGGCATTAGCCACACGCTGCACGAGTTTGGAAGCATTGTCTTCGGTGTAATCTGCGGGGTTCACCGGCTTATAGTCGGTGTCCTTCCCTTTATCCTCATAATAGTATTCCACCTGTACATGGAGTTCCAGGAATGTGGCGTTGTTGTTTCGGAGGGTTGACTCGGATGATGGTTTGGCCGGAATATCGCTGCCCTTGGCGCCCACCAGACTTTTATACCATCCGGTGTTGCGTTCGTAGGGGTCGTGTTTAAGTTCACCGTCGTCTCCCGTAGTAGGTTCGGGGTCCTTGAATTCCCTTTCCCTTTCATGATACACCTTGTTGGCATCTATATCGGTGGTATTTATAATGCCGGTGTGCTTGTTTTCCATTTGATAGAAATCGAATGAATAACTGCCGTTTGGAGAGTTTCCGTCGCGTTCTTTCATGAAAGAGTTGGCAAGATACACCTGGGAATCATTATAGAAATAGGAAGTGGTGATGCCCTCGTCTCTCCAGTAGGTGCCGGTTTTAGGAGCGTCGGCGGCATTCACGAGGGGAGCGCCTGCGCCGGTTTCCGTGCTTTTACGTTCAAGCAGGAATCCTGTGGACGGGAGATTTTTCACCTGCCAACTCACGGGAGTGATCTTAATGTTGTCGCCGGGTTTCAGAACGAATTTCACGTAACTGTCGAGCCTCTGAAGATGCACGCTTCCGGTGAGTTTATTGACACCGGGATAGATATTGACGATCTCGGGATTTCCGGCATCATCAAGTATATCGTGGGCTCCTTCAAAATTGGAAGACAGGTAACTTCCACACATCGGGAAGTCGGCACTCACACGGGAGACCGACCGGGGATTTGAGAGGAGCACCGAAATCTTTCTGAAATCGTTAAAAGATGTTACGTCTTTGAGTAGCTCAGATATGAGTTTCTTGGCTCCACTGCCATTTTCATCAATTAAGACACCGTCGTTTGACAGGGTGTTGGCCACAGCCATAATATAGCATTGTCCCGATGCTGCAGGTATGTCATTGAGTATGATTGTGCCGAATTCCTCGTGCACGCCGGAGAGGCCGAGTTCTTTGTAGGAGACGGTGGTGATCAGGGATCCGTCGGAGACCTTGAAGAGTCCCACCCAAAGATCTTCCACGGTGGAGGTTTCCACATCTCCGGGCACGAAACCGGCATATCGGGTGCTCGGCTTTGTGTCACGCACGTTTACCTTAAGAGTCACCGAAGCCGGCAGCCCTTCCTCAGGGATGTCGGCGGTGTCCAACCATAAATCGTCGCGGCATGACCCGAGGGTTGCCAATAAGGTAAGTAATACAATATTTAGATATCTGGATATTCTTCTCATCAGTGATAATCAATGTTAACGTCGCCCGTTTTCCAGGGACAGACAGTGTAGGTGAATTGGATGTTGACAGTGCCTTCTATGGCTTTCACCACACACTTGTAGTAGTTGTTGCGTAAGATTTGATATAGATTTTTTTCTCCACCTGCTGCCGAGGTATTTTTCTCAATCAGATCGATTGTCCTCCAGTCGCCGTATGCTTCCCCGCTAATGGATGGTAGAGCCTTGATAACAGGTCGGTCGAGTGAGGAGGTGGTGAATCCTTCGGTGTTCATTTCCGGGATATAGGCCACCCACAGGTTTTTGCCGCCTTCCTCTCCAAGGTTCACAAAATTAAGATCCGATCCTGTGGAGACGCCGTCGGGGCAAGAGGGATAGTTTATGGAGAAATTCCCGGTCTGCGATCCCGAATTTCCGGTAAGGGTCATATCGGGGATCAGAAGTCCGGTAGTGTTGTATATATTGATGGCACATTCGGCTATATCGAAGCCCTTACTGAAGAGATCGTCACTAACTTCAAGGCTGATTTTAGCCAGCGACCGGAGCATATAGGCCGTGGATTCTCTGTTTCTTACATTTCTGTCGGCATCAAGGGCAAACCCTGAGACGGTGGCTGTTCCGGTCATGGGTATAAGGCGCATAGGATACTGTGCAGGGGAGGGATACCAAGACACTCCGGCGGC
Source organism: Muribaculaceae bacterium (assembly GCA_022509225.1). Taxonomy (GTDB): domain Bacteria; phylum Bacteroidota; class Bacteroidia; order Bacteroidales; family Muribaculaceae; genus Lepagella. The sequence continues at coordinate 1,137 of JAFLTM010000088.1, read as the reverse complement.
TGAAGGATTGTAGGAGAATTCGGCTGTTCGTTCGTTCCAGATATTGGATTCAGCAGCCTCCGAAATGTTTTTGCCGTCAAAAGTTGGATAGTCAACTCCCGCGGAGTTCCAGTTGGCAAGGATAAGCACACGGAAATTCCAGGCGGAAATATCTGAAGGGAGACTTTCAAGATTCTCGGGGCTCAATTCCACCTCGATGCTGTATTCCCCCTTATTGTAATTTGGAATAACCTTGGTAAGGGCGCTTCCAGGTATTTTTGTCATATAGTTACCTGTTGAGGAATCAAACAATATTATTTCGAAATCATGACCTTCGAAATCTATATAATTCTCGGATGCATCGCCGTCCACCAATTCTTCACCGGCACGGCTTGAATTCTGAAGGGAATTCATTTTCAGCGACAGAAACGCTTTGCCGAATGAGCCTTCGGATCCGGGCTGTTCCGGATCAGACACATTGCTGCAGGCCATCATCATCAATGAAGCCCAAAGCGTGGAAAGAATATATATGGTAGGGTAAATTCGTTTCATTTATTCCCCAATGTTCGTTTTTTTTTGCAAAATGTTAATATTTAATAGCGTTTTCTATAGTTAAAGTCTTCTCCTGTACGTTACTTTTTCCTGTAAATGGTTAGGAGTCTGATATAATGGTGAGTGAGGCCTCTGGAGTCATCCTTCTTGGGTATATCAAAAATATAGAAAACCTTTGAAAGTAGGATCTACAAAAGTGTTTCAGACTTTTTACCTTAAAAATAAATTGCTAAATCACTATCCCCTTATAATTCAACGAATCAAGCTTTCGAATATTACAATTGTTTCCTACTTTTTTAGATTTTTTCTCCAACCTTTATAAAATGCGCTTTCCGAGCTGGTATCTTAAGTAATTCCGAAGAATTAGTCTTTGATAATTTAATGATTCTTGATGTATAGACTGGCTAAGCTTTATGCCTGAGTCGGCTCCTCATCCACCCGAAAAATCCGCTGATACATTAAAATTCTTTTTAAGATAATTTTGCCCGATAAATTTTGGTTACACGAGGAATTGTAAATGGCTGATAACAATGTTGTTATCAGCCATTCTTAGTACAGGAAGTGGGACTCGAACCCACACAGCCGGTAAAGGCCAAAGGATTTTAA
>JAFLTM010000087.1 GCA_022509225.1 Muribaculaceae bacterium | reverse complement strand
AATTTTCGTCGTGGGTGCTTTTTTTGTGCTACCTTTGCAGTCTGGAAATAGTTCCTTTATTACTTACATACCGGATTGGCTGTCTCCTTGGAGAAGTGTTGTGATGGACTTCTTTCAGCATCCGATAGGTAGCTGAAAATGCGACGAATCAAAAACTTATGAAGATAAAGAAGATTTTGGTGTCTCAGCCACAGCCCACATCGCCTAAATCACCCTATTTTGAAATTGCCAAAAAGCACGATGTGGAGATAGTGTTCAGACCAATGATTAAAGTGGAACCGTTAACTGTCAAGGAGTTCCGTCAATCAAAAATCAATCTTGCGGATTACACGGCTGTTATCTTCACTGCCCGCACTGCAGTTGACAACTTTTTCCGTCTTTGTGAAGAATCAAGGGTGACGGTGCCAGACACCATGAGATATTTCTGCACCACCGAGCAGATCGCCCTATATCTGCAGAAATATATTGTTTATAGAAAGCGTAAGATTTCATTCGGTCTTACCGGTCATCTCGACGATGCCCAATTCCTGGCAGCAATCCAGAAAAACAACAAAGAGAAATTTCTCATACCGGTTTCCGACATACTTCCTGAAAGAATGGATGCACTCACGGCATTAAAAATCGACCTCACTCCGGCAATGATGTATCGCACTGTCACCAATGATTTCACTCCGGAAGAGAAATGTGACTACGACCTGATGCTTTTTTTCAGCCCCGTGGGGATTCATTCATTGCTCAAGAATGTGCCTGATTTTAAAACCGACGATAAACAGAAAGCTGCTATCGGCACTTTCGGTGCACCTACGGCCAAGGCTGTGAAAGATTCGGGATTGCGACTCGATTTAGAAGCCCCGACAAAGGAGAATCCTTCCATGACGGCAGCCTTGGATGATTTCCTGACCAAAAACAAGGAAGACTGACCATCCCTTAGTGCCGAATGATTAATGTAGATGAATCAACTCTTGCGAAACTCTATCTTAAAGACACGGAGTTTCAAAAGTTGATGCAGAAACGGATTTTTACCGTGCTGCTCATAGCCACCCCCTACGACTCATTCATGCTTGAAGAAGACGGAAGGGTGGAAGAGCAGGTTTATTTTGAATATGTCGGGTTAAATCTTTCATCGCCGCCTCGGTTTGTGAAAGCAGCCACTTATGAAGAGGCTTACAGACTTCTCGCGGAGATGAATTTCGATTTAATTATAGCAATGCCGGGGGTGGATGTTAGCGAAACTTTCCGGGAGGCGAAGGAGATTAAAGCGAATTATCCCCGGATCCCTTTTGTGGTGCTCACTCCTTTCTCCAAAGAGGTGAGACGTCGTATCGCCGACGAAGACCTCACCGGGGTTGACTATGTCTTTTCATGGCTTGGTGATGTCGACCTTATCCTTGCCATTATCAAACTGATAGAAGACAGGATGAACGCCGAAAATGATATCCTGAATGTCGGGGTTCAATGCATTGTTGTGGTTGAAGACTCGATTAGGTTCTACTCGTCGGTGCTTCCCCATCTTTTCAAATACCTTCTCAACCAAAGCAAGGAATTTTCGACCGAGGCACTCAACGAACATGAGCAGATGCTCCGTATGAGGGGCCGACCCAAGGTGCTGCTTGCCCGCGACTACGAGGAGGCCATGGAAATTTTCAGGAAATATGGGCATAACGTACTTGGAGTAATTTCCGATATGCGTTTCCCGATTTCCGGGACAAAAGATCCACATGCCGGATTGAAGCTGTCTGAAAAAATCCATGAAAATCATCCATATCTGCCGGTGATTATTGAAAGTCAAGAAAGTGAAAACAGGAAAATCGTTGAACAAGAGGGCTACATTTTTCTCGACAAAAATTCAAAGACCTTTCCTCAGGAATTGAGAAAGGCGGTGCAGCAAAACTTCGGTTTCGGTGATTTTATCGTGAAAGACCCGGTGTCGGATAAGGAGATCATGAGGATTCGGGACCTAAAGACCCTTCAACGTCAGGTTTTCAACATCCCGGATGATGCTTTGTTTGCCCATTGCAGCAATAACGATGTTTCAAGATGGCTCTATTCAAGGGCGCTTTTCCCTATCGCCGAAGTGGTTAGAAACCACCGGTTTACAAAAATCGAGCAGGCAGAATCGGTTAGAAAACTGATATTCGAATGTATAGTCAAATACCGCAAGATGAAAAACCGCGGTATCGTGGCAATATTCCTTAAAGACCGTTTTGACAATTACAGCAATTTCGCCAGAATCGGAGAGGGTTCCTTAGGTGGTAAAGGAAGAGGTCTTGCCTTTATCGACCAGATTATAAAGAGGTATCCGATATGCGACGATTTCCAGGGCATGCAGATCACCATTCCCCGCACCGTGGTGTTATGCACCGATATATTCGATCAGTTCATGGAGTATAACGGTCTCTATAATATTGCACTCTCGCATCGACCCGACAACGAGATTCTATCATATTTTCTTAAAGCAAGGCTTCCTGAACATTTACATGAAGATTTTCTTGCTCTTTTTGATGTGATCGACAAGCCTTTGGCAGTGAGAAGCTCATCCTTGCTCGAGGATTCACATTATCAGCCATTTGCCGGTATCTATGCAACGTATATGATCCCGAATCTTCCCGACAAGGATAAAATGCTGAAAATGTTGAGCGATGCAATTAAAGGGGTTTATGCGTCAGTGTTCTATGCCGACTCCAAAGCATATATGAATGCCACGAGCAATGTGATAGAACAGGAAAAGATGGCAATCATCATTCAGGAAGTGGCGGGTGAATACCACGATGGTTTTTATTATCCCTCATTTTCCGGTGTGGGACGTTCGATAAATTATTATCCCGTGGGAGATGAAAAAGCTGAAGAGGGAGTTGCCGAAGTTGCTGTGGGTCTTGGAAAATATATTGTTGACGGAGGGGTGTCGTTGAGATTCTCCCCCCACCATCCGGAACATGTGGTGCAGACATCAACAGTTGAGCTGGCATTACGCGACACCCAGAAAAAGCTCTATGCGCTTTCATCTGCCAATCCCGACAATCTTGAATTTTCGACCGACGACGGTTTCAACATCCATAAAATTCCGGTTGCAGAGGCTTTCAAATCAGACTCACTGCGTTATCTGGTTTCAACATTCGATATAAATGATCGGGTGATCCGCGACACAGATTATGGACCGGGAAGAAAAGTGGTGACTTTTGCCAATGTGTTGAAACAAAAAGTTTTTCCTCTGGCAGATGCCGTTGATTTCATGCTCACCACCGGCCAATATTCGATGGGCAGACCTATAGAGATAGAATTCGCAGGGAATATTAATCCGGATGCAACGAAATCAGAGAAGAAAGGGATTCTTTACTGGCTTCAGATCCGCCCCATAGTAGATAAGAAGGAGATGCTTGACGACTCTATAATGGAGGCTGACGATTCCGAACTTATTTTGAGGTCTGACTCTGCCTTGGGTCATGGCCTGATGGACAATATCAGGGATATTGTTTATGTCAAGCAAGAGAACTTCGACAGTTCCCATAACCGGGAGGTTGCCGCTGAGCTAGAGAAGTTGAACCGTGAATACATTGAAAAGGGGCTGCCATATATATTGATCGGCCCGGGAAGATGGGGTTCTTCAGATCCTGCCTTGGGAATCCCGGTGAAATGGTCGCAGATTGCAGGGGCACGTCTCATTGTTGAGACCGCGATGCCGGGCTACCGGATAGAACCGTCGCAAGGCACGCATTTCTTCCAAAACCTCACCTCTTTCGGAGTGGGTTATTTCACCATCGATCCATCCAACAAGCAAGGATATTATGATATAGAATACCTAAACTCTCTTCCTTCAGTTTATGAAAGCAGCCGCCTGAGGGCGGTGAGTTTCCCGGAGCCTCTTTCCATAGCTATCAATGGAAAGAAGGGGAAAGGAATTGTCAGGCGTAACGAGCAAAATCAGTAAGCCTCATATCCCCCGCCTCTTCAAATGTGTTGTGCATAGCGAAGGCTGCATGTAAATTATGTGGTGTATGCCCCTTTCTGGCAACTTTAAGATAATCCCACATCAATTGCTTATAGTCAGGGTGGACACAATTCTCTATTATTATCTTTGCACGTTGTGAGGGATCAGTGTTGCGCAGGTCGGCGACCCCCTGGTCAGTTACTATAACTTTCACGCTATGTTCATTATGGTCAACATGCGGCACCATTGGCACAATTGTTGAAATCTTTCCATTTTTCTGGATTGAAGGACAAAGGAATATCGACAGATAAGCGTTCCGGCAAAAGTCTCCCGATCCTCCTATGCCGTTCATAATTTTGGTACCGTTGACATGCGTGGAATTAACATTCCCATAAATATCGCATTCAAGGGCCGTGTTCATGGCTATCAATCCCAGTCGTCTCACCACTTCGGGATGATTTGAGATTTCTCCGGGTCTCATAAGCAGTTTGTCGCGGAAGAAACTTATATTGTCCATAAACCTGAGCATAGTTTCGTCGGAAAAAGCAAGCGCGCATGTCGATGCGAAACTGCATTTCCCTTTTTCCATCAATTCCATAACGGCATCTTGAACCACCTCTGTGTACATCTCGAATCGCGGTATGGCAGGATTGTCTGCAAGGCCGTAAAGTGCTGCATTAGCTATATTGCCGACTCCGCTCTGAATAGGAAGGAACTCGTGGGGGATATGACCTTTCCTCATTTCAGAGGCAAGAAATTCAGCCACGTTTGCCCCGATTGCACGTGTAGTCTCCGACAGAGAGGTGAAAGAGCTTATGCTTTCAGATTCATTGGAGGGAACAACCCCTATTATTTTTTTTGGATCTATTTTCAGCACAGTAGATCCGATACGGTCGGAAGGTTTATAGATGGGGATCTCGCGTCGGTGAGGGGGGTCAAGCGGAATATAGTTGTCGTGAAAACCGCGGAACGAGGTGCGATAATATGAACTATACTCGATTATAACTTTCTTGGCGGCCTTTGCGATGGTCGGTGTCATGCCGATACCGGCCCCGAGGATCACCTCTCCCGAAGGATTCATTTCTGTCACTTCGATTATTGCAACATCCACATCTCCAAGGAATCCGTATCTCATATCCTGGCTTAGGTGGCTAAGATGCGGGTCATAATACTCCATCTCGCAATTATTGACCCCCACTCTCGTGTCAGGATTAGCCTGATATGGAGCTCTTTTGCCGATGGCGTTTGCCCGAGTCAACGCGCCGTCGACATAATCGTTGGTTGATGCCCCTGTGAAAAGGTTGACTTTAAAGGGTTCTCCATTTTCATGAAATTTCCTTGCACGCTCAGCAAGAGCCACCGGCACTATCTTGGGGGTGCCGGATGCCGTGAATCCTGAAGTGGCCACCGTGTCGCCGTTATTGATATGACTTGCCGCCTCTTCTGCGCTTATAAATGGAAAACTCATTTGTAACCTTTAGATTTAAGATTTAAATTTGCACAAAAATA
>JAFLTM010000086.1 GCA_022509225.1 Muribaculaceae bacterium | reverse complement strand
AATATTTACGGGGAATACGTCGGCCGGGTCAATGCCCATCAGTTTGTTGAAGTTCGAGCGAGAGTAGAAGGATATTTGGAAAAAATGCTTTTTGATGAGGGCACGTATGTAGAAAAAGGGCAGACCCTGTTTATAATCGACCCATTGCTTTATAAGGCAGAAGTTGAAAGTGCAAAAGCCAGGTTGAATAAAGCGAAGGCCCAGGCCTTAAAGGCTGAAAGGGACTTAAATAGGATAAAACCTTTGTATGAAGAAAACGCAGCGAGTCAGCTTGATCTTGACAACGCTGTGGCAGCATACGAAACTTCGCATGCAGATGTTGTGATTGGGGAAGCGGATTTAACTCAGGCAGAGATGGTGTTAGGCTATACGGCGGTAAAATCTCCGATTTCAGGATACATATCCGAAAGAAATGTAGATATAGGCACTCTTGTGGGACCGGGAGGAAAATCTTTGCTCGCAACTGTCGTGAAGACGGATACCGTGAGAATTGACTTCAGCATGACTGCTCTTGACTATCTTAGATCAAAAGACAGGAACGTGAATATCGGACAAAAAGATTCTACAAGAAACTGGGACTCTTACGTGACGGTGACCTTGGCAGACGGGAGAGAATATCCTTATAAAGGAATAGTTGATTTTGCCGATCCACAGGTTGATCCCCAGACCGGCACCTTTTCTGTCAGGGCAGAAATGCCAAACAATGAAAGGGAACTTTTACCGGGTCAGTTCACAAGGGTGAAAATGCTCCTTGATGTAAAAGAGAATGCTGTTGTGGCTCCTACACGAGCCCTTGAAATAGAAAAAGGTGGGGCTTTTATTTATGTTGTGAGAGCAGATAGTGTGGTAGAGCGCAGATATGTAGAGATAGGTCCCGAAATTCAGAATAATACTGTGATAGAACGAGGATTGGCCCAAGGAGAAAAGATTGTTGTAGAGGGATTTCATAAGTTAAATCCGGGTATGAAAGTGCGTCCTGTAGCATGGGTGAGGGATAGTGTGGGTAATTGATATGAAGTCTGATTTTTTTATAGATCGTCCTGTCTTTTCAATAGTTATTTCAATAGTAATTCTTATTATTGGAATAATAGGGTTGACTTTATTACCGGTTGATCAGTATCCTGATATAGTTCCACCATCAGTCAAGATCACTGCTTCCTATCCTGGCGCTGATGCCCAAACTGTGACACAAGCCGTGGCAACCCCTATAGAACAGGAACTGAATGGAACCCCTGGCATGTTATATATGGAATCTACAAGTTCCAATTCAGGAGGTTATAATGCAACTGTGACATTTGATATAGGAACTGATCCCGACATTGCAGCAGTTGACATTCAAAATCGGATAAAAAAGGCTGAATCTCGTCTTCCGGCGGAAGTGGTGAAAAACGGATTGTCGGTTGAAAAACAGGCTGCCAGCCGCCTGATGACAATCACTTTGTTAAGTAATGACCCCAAATTTGATGAAATCTATTTGTCTAATTATTCTACTTTGAATGTGCTCGACATGCTGAGGCGAATTCCCGGAGTTGGAAGTGTCTCCAATGTAGGAAGCCGATATTATGCCATGCAGATATGGGTGCAACCCGACAAATTGGCAGATATGGGCATAACAATCAAAGACCTTCAAAATGCATTGCAGGATCAGAACAGAGAATCGGCTGCAGGAGTGTTCGGTCAAGCTCCCATGGAAGGTGTCGATGTCACAATCCCTATAACCGCACAAGGTCGCTTATCTTCTGTTGCAGAATTTGAACAGATTGTGGTCAGGGCTAATCCTGATGGGTCCATGATTCGCTTGAAAGATGTGGCTCGAATTTCACTGGAAGCCCAGTCATATAACACTGAAAGCGGTATAAATGGAGAAAATGCCGCCGTGATGAATATCAATATGCTTCCGGGAGCTAATGCAATAGAAGTGGCAAAAAGAGTCAGGGAAGAAATGAAAACCATAAGCAGGAATTTCCCTGAGGGCATAACCTACAATATCCCCTTTGATGTAACAACATATATATCGGAATCAATACATCATGTATATCGAACTCTCTTCGAGGCTTTGATTTTAGTTATAATCGTAGTATTCTTTTCTCTACAGAGTTGGAGAGCCACAGTTATTCCAATGGTGGCAGTGCCCATTTCCTTGGTGGGAACCTTTGGAATAATGCTATTGTTCGGTTTTTCTTTGAATATGCTCACACTCTTGGGCCTTATTCTTGCTATCGGCATTGTGGTTGATGATGCTATTGTGGTGGTTGAGAATGTGGATAGGGTGATGCGTCAAGAAAAAGTATCATCGTATGAGGCCACAAAGAAAGCTATGAGCAATCTTGGTGGAGCTTTGGTTGCCATGTCGCTTGTTTTATGTGCCGTGTTTGTTCCCGTAAGTTTCCTTACCGGTATCACCGGTTTGCTATATCGACAGTTTACCATAACGATTGTTGTTTCAGTGGTTATATCCACGATTGTGGCATTGACGCTCAGCCCCGTGATGTGTGTCCTGATGTTAAGACCGGAGACAAAGAAGAAAAAAAGGATATTCCGAAGAATCAATATCTGGCTTGCCAAAGGCAACCGCATATATGCCAAATTAATTGTCAAGGCTTTGACTCGTTCAAAAAGAGTTATAGCAGGTTTTGGCATGGTGCTCATAGCGATTTGGTTGTTCAATAGTTTCCTCCCCCAAAGTTTCATACCGCAGGAAGATCAGGGGTATTTCACGGTTGAACTTGAACTGCCTGAAGATGCGACAATAGAGCGTACAAGAAAAGTGACCGATAGGGCTATGGAATTTTTGATGAATGAGCCTGATGTGGAATATGTATTAAATGTCACCGGATCAAGTCCAAGATTAGGCACTTCTCAGTCCAGAAGCCAACTCACAGTGATTCTTAAGCCATGGAGTGAAAGAAAAAATGCGGATATGTCAAAAACAATGGAAAGGGTTCGAAAAGAATTTTCACAATATCCGGAAAGTAAGGTTTATCTGTCACGACCACCTGTAATACCGGGGCTTGGAGAGTCAGGAGGGTTTTCTTTTGCCCTTGAAGCTCGTGGAGACGCCACATACAATGATTTGCAAAAAGCTGCCGACACATTGAAATATTATGCGTCATTAAGACCTGAACTTTCAAGCCTCGCATCAGCAATGCAGAATGATATTCCTCAACTTTATTTTGATGTTGACAGAGACAAGGCCCGTTTACAAGGCGTACAAATGTCGGATATTTTCAATACTATGAAAACTTTCACGGGATCTGTTTATGTAAACGATTTCAATCTTTTCAACAGGATTTACAGAGTCTATATTCAGGCTGAGGCTCCATACCGTGCGCATAGGGATAATATCGGGCTATTTTATGTAAAGGGAACCGGAGGGAAAATGATACCGATTTCTTCATTGGGAAACACCGATTACACTGCGGGAGCCGGCACAGTCAAACGGTTCAATATGTTTACTTCAGCACCTTTTACCGGGGAAGCTGCGCCGGGCTATAGTTCCGGTCAGGCTATGGGTGCTATAGAGGATATTGTGATCAATCACCTTCCAGACAATATCAATATAGAATGGAGTGGCCTTTCATATCAGGAAAAGCATGCGAGCGGTAAAACAGGTTTGATTTTAGCTTTGGCTTTCCTCTTTGTATTCCTGTTTTTGGCAGCCCAATATGAGAGTTGGACCATACCGATTGCAGTGCTGCTAACCTTACCCATCGCTTGTTTCGGTGCCTATTTGGGAATATGGCTTCTCGGTCTTGAAAACAATATATATTTCCAGATAGGACTCGTGATGCTTATAGGTCTGGCAGCGAGAAATGCAATCCTCATAGTGGAATTTGCTAAAGAAGAACTTGACAAGGGGAAGGATGTTGTGGCAGCAGCCTTGACAGCCGCACATCTTCGTTTCCGTCCGATAGTGATGACATCGTTGGCCTTTATCCTGGGACTCGTGCCTTTAGTTATTGCCTCAGGCCCCGGTTCCGTGAGTAGGCAAGGGATCGGTACCGGCGTGTTTTTCGGAATGGTTACGGTTATTACTGCCGGGATTGTTTTTGTGCCATTTTCATTTGTGTGGATATATCGAATCAAAGATTTCGTTAAAAACAAAAGAAAATGAAAAGATACTTGTTATTGATTCATATTTTCATTCTCTTTATTTTATCAGGGTGTTCCGGTGTGAAAAACCTGATAAAACCCGATGTTGAAATTCCGGATAATCTTTTTGGAATAAATTCGTTGGATTCACTTACCATAGCAGATTTAGGGTGGTGGGAATTTTATGGAGACGAATATCTCAGGGAGATTATTGACACAGTATTGCACAACAATAAGAATCTACAGATTGCCGCTCAAAGAGTAGAGGAAGCCCATTTGTTATATAATGTTGATAAAGCTTCCTTACTTCCGGAACTATCTTTTCGATTACCTTGGAATCATGAAACTAATAATTATTACAAGGAACTTGATTTGATTGACCCTGAAATCGGTGTAAAGGCTACCATAAGCTGGGAAGTTGATTTGTTTGGCAGCCTTAGATGGAATAAAAAGAAATCAGAAGCTCAATTTAAAGCCTCGATTAATGATGAAAGGGCTATGAGGATGGTTCTTGTGGCTGAAACGGCATCTGCCTACTTCAGACTTGTGGCTTTGGATAATGAACTTTCCATTGTAAAATCCACAATGTCCACTCGGGAAGAAGGGGTGAGACTTGCAAAGTTAAGGTTTGAGGGAGGACTGACTTCAGAGACTGTCTATCAGCAGGCGCAGGTGCAATATGCCACTGCGGCGGCATTGATTCCTAACCTTGAATATAATATAAAAGTCACCGAGAATCAACTCTTGTTATTAATGGGGTCTTTGCCAAATAAAAAGATAAGAAGATCATCTGAACTAAAAGACAATACACTCCCCGATAGGATCCCTTTAGGCATTCCATCTTCTTTATTGGAAAGGCGTCCGGATATTCGTTCATCAGAAAATAAATTGCAGGCAGCGGTGGCAAATGTAGGATACACCTATGCAAAACGATTCCCGAGTCTGAATATTGAATTGACGGGAGGAGTGGAAGACAATGACTTTAAAAATCTGTTCAGATCGCCATTCAGTTATGTGGCTGAAAATTTTGTTGCGCCATTGGTGGATTTCGGGAAAAGAAAAAACAGGTATAAAGCTGCAATTGCCGCATACAATGAATCTAAGCTTTCCTATGAAAATAAAGTGCTGGAAGCATTTAATGAGGTGGATAATGCATTGACGAGATATAGGTCTGCACAACAGGCTGTTATTAAAGATTCTGAGCTGCTTGATGCTTCGGAAAAATATCAGGATCTTACTTGGAAACAATATAGAGGGGGAACCATTAATTATATTGATGTACTTGATGCACAAAGAAGATATTTGGAGGCAAGGATTTCCCGTATGAATGCAATAAGAGATGAACATCTCGCTTTAGTTCAATTGTATAAGGCATTAGGAGGTGGTTGGCAAGTTGAGTAATCTCAACATTTCCCTTTTTTATTTCCTTGCCATTCAGTTTTGAAATCTGCTAAAAAGGGGAGAAGGGCCGGTCAGGAATGTAAATTTTGATGATAGGGATATTTATAGCATTTTTTAAGTTTTACCTTCAACAACCATAAATGTTCTGATGTTATAAAATTGGAACAATATTTGTTTAATCATTATTAAAATAAATTGAAAATATGGCAAAAGGTAAAATAGGGGTAACCACCGAAAATATTTTCCCCGTTATTAAAAAATTTCTTTACAGCGACCACGAAATTTTTCTTCGTGAATTGGTAGCTAATGCGGTAGATGCC
>JAFLTM010000085.1 GCA_022509225.1 Muribaculaceae bacterium | reverse complement strand
TACATAGAGAGTTTCCCCTGCGATTTTATATTGTTTTTCAGGCCTCATGCTTCCAAGGGTTCGCATGTTATGAAGCCTGTCTGCCATTTTCACCAAGATAACCCTTATATCTGTACTCATGGAAAGAAGTAGCTTCCTGAAATTTTCCGCCTGAACGGATGCTTTGTCTCCAAAAATTCCACCGGAAATTTTTGTGACTCCTTCCACGATATCAGCTATTTTGTCGCCGAAAGCAGCCCTTATGTCTTCTTGAGAATAAGCGGTGTCTTCCACAACGTCGTGAAGAAGGGCCGCACATATTGACGTAGAACCAAGCCGAAGTTCCTCCACCACAATCCTCGCAACAGCTATGGGATGAAGGATATAAGGCTCTCCGCTTCTCCTCCTGGTGCCTTTATGGGCTTCCTTGGCGAAGCGAAACGCTTTTTCGATTATTTCTACCTTTTTTCGATGGTTGCTTTCCAGATAACAGTTTAGGAGGTCGCGAAACGCGGCATCCACTATCTTGTCTTCCTGTGACGACGAGGTAGGATTAAGATAAGGCGTGTAGGTTTCCTGCATTTCGTTTAGGTTCACTCCAATTTATACCTGTCCGGAAAACGGGACAGATACAAAATTAATGATAATGGAGTTTAAAACCAAAACGAAGAGTGGATGTTTGCCATTTCAATGGCTGCGACAGCGGCTTCCGAACCTTTGTTGCCTAAAAGGCCCCCCGCTCTTTCCTGGGCCTGGGCCAGGTTGTTGACTGTCAATACTCCGAATATCACCGGTGCTTTACCAAGACTGTTGAGATGTGCTGTGCCTTGGGCTGCTATCTGGCAGACGTAATCGAAATGCGGTGTGTCACCTCTGATGACACATCCGATGACAATGACAGCCGCTGCGTCTCCTCCATTCACCATCAGGCCGGCTGCATTTATCAGTTCCACAGTCCCCGGCACAGAAACAGTTTTGATGTTTTTTTCAGGCACGCCGGCTTCGCGAAGCACATTTATTGCTCCGTCACGCAATGCATAGGTGATATCGCTGTTCCAATCAGCTGTGACAATATAGAATTTGCCTGACACTTTCCGGTTTAGTTGCGGAATTTCGAGAGCTTCTTTATTTGTATTTAATATAGTTGACATTCTCTCTGCAATCTCTTAACGTAAAAATTCTCCCTTTAGCTTTTCCCTTCGCCTTTACCTTTTAACTTAGATTTGGCTCCTGCTATTACCTTGTGAAGGAACATACGCCATTTTGTCTCGGGTTCTTCATTTGCATCTATCACCTCTATAAGCGATAGGATATCCTGTTCCAGCTGAACTGTTTCGAGAGACACTGCATGAGGCAGTATGGCATTAAGAAGTCTTTTGGCCCTGGGTTGCATGGATCGAAGACGAATCATCACTTCTGCCATTTCCACTGTCATTTTAACTTCCTTACGGGTCACTCTTCCGGTGCGCTTCTTGGAATATTTGATGGCTTCGGCATAAAATTTCAGTGCTCCTCGGATATCCCCGGTGGCTGCCAAAAGTTGAGCCGTGGTGCAGAGGGAATCCACAAGTTTATCCGTGGCCGCCACGATTCCGGAACTCACTTTTTCATATAGGGATCCTGTCGTGATCTGTTGCTTCACTAAGAGATCAAGGGCCTTCTTCCTTGATCTTAGGATTCTTGTGGAAAGTTCCATGGCCAGGATATGATATTGTCCGAATCTTTCCTGATCAGATTTTACCAGATTATCAAGCACTTTGAAAAGGATTTCTACCTCCTTCTCGCTTTGCTTGTAATTTTTGAGGTAATAGTGGATTTCAGCCAGGTCAAAAAGAAGAGCAACAAATAAGCTGCGGAATTCTGGATTCTGATAATTTGAGAAATCCCTCATCATTTTAAGTGCTGCAACGGTGCGTTCCATGGCTTCAAGATACTTATCTTGACGAAGGAATTCTCCGGCTTCATGTCTGACCTCCAAAACTCCTTTGAGGATTTCTTTGTCTTTGGGGTCTAACCCGGGTGATTCAAGATTAATTGAGAGATCTATCTGGGTCATATTAAAATGGTTTATCTATTATAATTTTAGAAAGTTTTTCCCTCCATTCTTCTTTTAGCGGGGCCACTTTCTGAGTGTCAGGGTCAAATGAAACCATCACTGTTTCACAAATGGATTTGACTTCTCCGGTTTCAGAATTTCGAAGCATCTGCAGAAGTTTGAAACTTTTATCATGGATAAAGGTACAGGCTGTGAGCACTTCGATTTTCTCTTGAAAGAAAATGGGGGCTATAAAGGCGCAGTCTATGTTGGCCACTACAACGTCTACTTCATACCAGGATATGGATCTTCCTAAAAGTTCTGTCATGAAGGCTGCCTTGCCGGTGTCGTAATATTGTAGAAAGATAATGTTGTTGACGTGGCCGATCACATCCACATCGCTGAAACGGATCTGGATTGGAAGTCGGTTGGTAAATATTTCAGCCGAGGGTGTCTGATGGGGGTTCATGAAGTGAATCTGATTTCTGTTATAATGTTTTTGCCCAATGTGTCGTTGATAACCTTCATAAGCCTCGATCTGTTCATGTGGAGCTCGTTTCGAAGCGAAGCATTAGGGACACCGATAGACATGACACCGTTTTTGACATTAGGACGGCTTGTGAGGTCTGCAATCCCACGGCCTGCAATTTTCGGCCAAAGATCTGCAGCCTTTAGTTCATCCATTCTGTCTTGAAGTGAGGTTTCCTCAAGTAGATCTCTTAAGACGTCTCCCACGCTTTGAGGTGTGTATCTTTGCATATCAATCGATATTAATGGGAGAGAATTCTCCGTTAGAGACGTTAATGAGACTCTTAGGCCCTGAAATTCCTGATAGGATGTCATCCAGATGTTTCCGGTTGGTGTCAGTAATAAAAATCTGTCCGAAAACCTCTGAATTGCTCACCTCTTTCATTATGTTTTCCACTCGTTCCGCATCCAGCTTGTCGAAGATGTCGTCAAGAAGGAGCAAAGGGGTCACTCCCTTGTGTCTTTTCAAATATTGGAAAATGGCCAGTCTCAATGCCACGGCAAATGTTTTCAGCTGACCTTGGCTTCCGAGAGCTCGTAGGCTGTGGTTGTCCAGGCTCGATTCAAGATCATCGCGATGGACTCCTGCTGATGTAAATCCGAGAACCTGGTCTTTTTGACGGTGAGACGTCAGTATCTCTTTCATGGAAGCTGAATTCAGAGAACTTTTATAATTCAGGTCGGTTTGTTCCTTGCCCCCTGAAATTCTTGAGTATATTTCCTGAACGATAGGAGTCATCTCTTCCACCCATTCCTTGCGGGCCTTATGTATGATCTCCGCAGCCTCCTCCATAGTGTTTTCAATGGCCTCATAAAGAATAGGATCTTTCACGCCGGCACGAAGCATTTTGTTGCGGTTGTCTAAAGCTTTGTTATATCTTATGAGTGCTGTGAGATAGGCAGGGTCGGCTTGAGAGATCACCATGTCCATCAGTTTCCTTCTTTCCTCTCCGCTCCCCGACACTATTCTGGAGTCCTCCGGAGTGGAGATGACGATAGGATAATTTCCAATGTGTTCGGAAAGCTTTGTATATTCTTTCCCGTTTCGTTTGAGACTTTTTCTTTTCCCTTTGGTCATTCCGCAGGAAATGGCGTCTTTGGTCCCCGAGTCCGTGTCGAAATCTCCTTTCACGAGCATGAGGTCCTCTCCGTGTTTTATTAATGAAGTATCCGGTATCGAACTCATGGGTCGGGCCATGCTCAGAAGATGGATGGCATCGAGAAGGTTGCTTTTCCCTACGCCGTTCATTCCTAAAAGACAGTTGACACCGGGCGAAAAATCAAGCCTGGCGTTCGGAATATTCTTGAAATTCAGTATTTCTATGTTGTCAAGAGTCATAGTTTTTCGCCAAAAGCGAGGTCGCCGGCATCTCCCAGACCGGGCACAATATAGCTGTGGCTGTTGATGGCAGGATCTATGGCTGCCGTCCAGATTGTGGTTTTATCCTGTGGCATCACTCCCGCAATATAATCAATGGCCTGACGTGAGGCGATCACGGAAGCTACATGTATCTTGGATGGCGTGCCATTGTTCAGAAGGGCTCTGTATCCCAATTCCATGGAGCTGCCTGTGGCCAGCATGGGATCCACTATAATCAAGGTTTTCCCTTCAATGTCCGGCGAAGCAAGATATTCTACCAAGACATCAAACTTATCCCCCTTCTCTTTATATTTTCTATAGGCGCTCACAAAAGCATTTTCTGCATGGTCGAAATAATTCAGAAATCCCTGGTGAAACGGGAGGCCCGCTCGTAAGATAGTGGCCAGAACAATTTTTTCAGTGGGCTCTTTGGCCCAGGCTTTTTCCAAAGGTGTGGTCACTTCCTCGTCATGATAGTCTAATCTTTTGGAAATTTCATAAGCCATTATTTCTCCTATGCGTTCAAGATTCCTGCGGAAGCGCAGTGGGTCGCTTTGTATTGTGATGTCGCGAAGTTCTCTGATATAGCGGCTTAATAGACTTGGAGTCTTTTCAAGGTTAATTATTTCCATCCGGGTGAAATTTATAATTTTTTATTAATGCCCTAAGCCTTAGATTATGTTTCATTCTACAAATATATTAATTTTCTTGCATAAATTGGAGATTCTCCATAAATTTGCAGTGAAATTAACCGTGAGGGGATTTCTATGGGTGGATACCAGAGTGGCCAAATGGGGCAGACTGTAAATCTGCTGGCTTACGCCTTCGGTGGTTCGAATCCATCTCCACCCACAAAAAAAGTTGCCGGGATGTCCCGGCATCTTTTTTGTGCATATGCTCGTTTATTTAAGTTTAGCCGAAGCTTCTTTTATTCTTCGCATGGCTTCACGGATATTTTCATCTGAAGTGGCATAGCTCAAACGCATATATCCCGGAGCACAGAAAGCGTCGCCGTCTACACAGGCCACATGGGCTTCCTGCAGTATATACAACACATAGTCGCCGCTGCTCTTTATTTCATAGTCTCCATGTTTCTTCCCGATGAAAGAGGAAACATCTGGGAAAAGATAGAATGCGCCTTGAGGCACGTTCACTTTCCATCCTTCAATTTCTTTCGCAAGTTCTACAATCAGGTTCCTGCGACGCTCGAAAGCCTTGCGCATATCATCTACGCATTTCTGTGGACCCGTGTAGGCCGCTTCTGCCGCTTTCTGAGCTATTGAAGATGGCCCGGAGGTGTATTGGCCTTGAAGTTTGGTGCATGCTTTGGCGATTGGAAGTGGGGCTGCCATATATCCGATTCTCCATCCTGTCATGGCATAAGCCTTGGAAACTCCGTTTATTACTATGGTGCGGTCTTTCATGCTTGGAATCTGTGCTATGGAACACACCTCTTTGTTATAATTGATGTGTTCATAGATTTCATCTGCCATGATGTAAACCTGAGGATGTTTCTCCAATACTTCTGCAAATTTGCTGATTTCATTGAAAGAATAGACACTTCCTGTGGGATTGCATGGAGAATTAAGAAGAAGCATCTTTGTTTTTGGAGTGATGGCTCCCTCTAATTGTGCGGGAGTGATCTTGAAATCATTCTCAAGATGAGCCGGCACAAGCACTGGTTTGCCTTCAGCTAATTTCACGAGTTCTACATAGCTTACCCAGGCCGGAGTGGGAATAATGACTTCGTCGCCGGGATTGATTAAGGAGAGGATGGTGTTGGCAAGTTCCTGCTTCGCGCCGTTGCCAACCACAATCTGTTCCGGAGTATAGGTGAGATTGTTTTCTCGTTCAAGCTTTTCGCACACGGCTTTCCTCAAAGAAAGATAACCCGGCACGGGAGAATAGCGGGAAAAATTATCGTCGATGGCTTTCTTTGCCGCTTCTTTAATGAAATCGGGAGTGTCGAAGTCCGGTTCGCCCACCGACAGATTTATGACATCGACGCCGGCAGCTTTTAGTTCAGCACTTTTTTGCGACATGGCAAGTGTGGCTGAAGGAGAGAGATTCTGAATTCTTTGTGAAATCATGGAGTTTTGTTGTTTAAGGTATTACAAGGCGTTTATTTAAATTGAAAGCCTTCTAAGTGTGTTCATTAATTCTTGGTTGATTGGCTTG
>JAFLTM010000084.1 GCA_022509225.1 Muribaculaceae bacterium | reverse complement strand
TCATAAAAGGTATGGTTTGACCCTCATCAGCCAATTGGATAAGGGTCTGAAGTCCGTAAAACAATCCGGCAGCTCCCGGAGAGGTGATAACGATTCCATTATCGTTAATATCCAGACGATATCCTTCGGGACTAATAATAGATTTATCTTTATTGTCTAATTCGAGCAGGATGGAATTTGAATGAGAAGGGGCTTCGGTGTAATCAATTTTGACAGGGAAGTTTTGTCGTGCATAATTTATAAGTCGTTGTTTTTCAGATTCCGGAGCCTTGACAATAAATTTTGTGTCGGGAGATAAGTGGAATTCTCCCTCATTAATTTGTATATCGGCAGGTCTTGGCACGATATCATATTGAGAAGCAGATGCTAACGTATGGGAAGATAATAACAAAGTAGTCAGAATGATAGAGAAAAAAGAAGTATAATGTGTCATGGCATCGGACTTATATTAATATAGATGAATTAAACTCAATAACTGCAAATATAATCAAAGTTATGAAACTTATGGGAAAAGTTTCATAAGCTGTCAGATAAAACCTAAAAGGTATTTTATTACATAGGGATGAATTTATTAAATTTGCAATCATAACAGAGAAACAGAATATGAATATTCGGTCAAATATAAAATTTCTTGCATATATAGTAATATTTCTATTATATATAACCTGCTTCTCACTTAGAGCTGAGAATCCGGTGGAAGAGTTGCCGACAACTGAAATTCTTGGCACTGAGTATTATGTGTATGAAGCCAAGAAAGGAGAGTCGATTTACGGAATAGCAAAAAAATTTAATTGGGATGCTGAGAAACTCATAAAACTTAACAATAAAGTTATAGGAGGAGTGAAAAAAGGCACTAGATTGTATTATCCTAAATCTAATGAAAGTCCGGTGAGGAATAATGAAGAAGGTTCTCACCAAAATATCAATTTGCTTGAACCCATCAGGCATACGGTTAAAAAGGGTGAAACCATCTACGGTATCTCAAGACAATATGCGCTCCCGTTAGATTATATCTATGAAGTTTATCCGAGTGCAAAAAGGGGAGTAAAGGTGGGGGAGACAATAGTGATTCCACAGAATCCTAACAACAAATATGTTTTTCATACGGTAAAGAAGAACGAAACTTTATCGGATGTGGCAAAATTATATAACACGAGCATAGAAGATATTTTAAAAGATAACTCAGGCCTATCGCAAGCATCATTCAAGGAGGGAGAAAAAATAAGGATAGCGAATAACTCCAATTCAGGGAATTCAGTGACTCAAATCGTGCCGGAGACACAGGTCACGGCTATATCAACATATAAAGTCAATAAAAATGAGGATTGGGTGCAGATCGCAGAGAAGACAGGTACTGATGTGGATCTGTTGAAAGAGGTGAATAATTCAATGGGACAACCTCAGGAAAATGAAATAGTAACCATTCCGGTTGTGGAATCGATTGAAATGGAGAATACTATCTTTGTGAAAGACATTAGAGAACTTTCAGAAGAGGGGATTGACAACATTTATGATTCGATCCATGGCAATCTTCCTGATGATGGATTAACAAAGAAAATTAATGTGGCGTTGGTTTTGGATGATCCAAATTCAAACAGGGACTTGGATTTTACAAGAGGAATATTACTTGGATTGAATGGGTTTGCCACAACGGATTATAAAATTGATTTGAACGTGATGGATGGACGGGTGTCGTCGAACAATCTGTTGGATGAATTAGATGAATTTGAGCCGAGTTTCATAATTGTTACCGCAGATAAGGCTTTCCCACTGTTTCTTGCGGATTATGGGAATTCCAATAATTTGCAAGTCATTAATGTTTTTGATGTGAAGAATGATCTTTATGAAGATAATTCATCAATAATTCAAATGTTGCCGCCATCTTACCTTTTCAATACAAAGGCGGCCCAAGGATTACATGAAGCGAACAAGGATAGAAAATTGATAATGGTCGGTGATATTGATGAGAATGATGGTATAGCAGAAGACTTGGTGGAATTATATGATGAAGACACAGAGAATTTAAATCTTGAAGAACTTGGAGCTTTTATGCCTGACTTATTTTCTAAGTTCCTTTTTTATTCCTACGCGACTAAAAAGAGTGATGTCGGAGATTTTTTCCGTGGTATAGACAATATTAAAGAAACTTATCCCGGATTGGATTTTGTTGTTGTAGGACGTCCAAACTGGGTGACTATGCTGGATGACTACGGTAATAAATTTAACGAGTATGAGGTTATGGTGCCCGCGAAGGTATGGCTTGACGAAAATTCAAAAGAATGGAAAGCATTGAAAGATACCTATACCGAAATGTTCGGTGGTGACCCGTTAAGGTCAATGCCGAATTATGTTGCAACCGGTTACGACCTGATGAATTATTTTATTCCTGTGATTTCTTCAAATGGTGGAGATTTTAATAAAACGACTCAGTTTAATAGGTTGCATACCCTTCAGACAGAGATGGATTTGAAACGAGTGAACAATTGGGGAGGTTTTGTGAATACGTCAGGCTATATGCTCAAATTCAAGCAAAGCGGCGACATTGATAAACAATTGTTGAAATAGGGTTGAAATGCAAGGAAGTTTGAAAAATAACAAAATACTAAAAGGAGTATTATTGGCTGTAACAATTTTATCCTTTAATATAGGAGGGTATGCACAATCACATTATGCATCCAATATATCTATCGGAGCAAAGGCAGGAATGGATTTTTCGCGAGTGTTTTTCAGTCCGAGCATAAAGCAAAAATTCACTACAGGCTATACCGGGGGTGTGATGGTGAGATATATAGAAGAAAACCATTTCGGACTGATAGGGGAGTTGGAATATGCACAAAGAGGTTGGGCAGAGAATTTTGAGGAAGCACCCTACAATTATTCACGCACCCTAAATTATGTGGATCTTTGTTTGCTTGCCCATATTTTTTTTGGAAGAAGAGGAAGATTCTTTTTCAATGCCGGCCCACAGGTGGGATATTATTTAGGAGAAAAAATAACAGCCAATTTCAATCCTGAGGATATAGATAAACTTCCTGACTTTCCTAAGACCAACAGACAGAATGACCAAATGACCCTCCCGACAAAGATCAAGGTAGATTATGGTATCTCTGCCGGGCTTGGAGCTGAGTTTAACTTGAACAAGAGAAACTCAATATTCGTTGAGGGAAGATTTTATTTCGGACTTGCCAATATTTTTTCCACTAAAAGGGCCGACACCTTCAGCGCGTCTAACCAGATGACTCTTTCAGCCTCAGTTGGCTACTGGTTCAGAGTGAAATAAACTCTAAAAAGCTATTGATAGAAGATAACGGAGCAATACAAATAGAAGCACTGCGGGCATAACAAGGAGTAATGAATCAATCCGGTCAAGAATTCCTCCGTGTCCGGGAATTATAGAACCTGAGTCTTTAATACATAGGCTCCTCTTTATCAGAGATTCAATCAGGTCTCCCCATGTTGCGAACAGTGTTATAACGAGAGCAAATAAAAGCCAGGTTATCACATTCCATTCAACACTCCAGAAATGACCGCCACCTATTGCAAACAACCACGCTGCCATCAAGTTAAAACATAATCCGCCAAAAAATCCCTCCCAAGATTTCTTGGGAGAAACACGTTCAAACAGACGATGCCTGCCAAAAAGAGTGCCGATTACAAAGGCCCCGGTGTCATTAATCCATATCATCAGAAATATTGCAAGAATGAAATGTAGCCCCACATTGTTCCCAATAACAGTCATTATCCCTAAAGGCATTCCTATGTATATTTGGGTCATTAAGGATATGGCCATACATCGAATTGGTTTCTGACTTTTCATGTATAGTTCCATGACACATCTGCATAGATAGATAAAAAGCCATATAATGATGGGATAGCCTTGCCAAAAGAAACAGATTGCGGCTACTCCTCCTGCATCCAGAAGGGTTAAAGGAAGATTATTTTCACTTATCCCTTCGCATATTCTCTCAAATTCAAACACCGCCATGACACCGAGAAAGACCGCCATTAATGTGAAAGGATAGATTCCCCAGAATAAGGAACCTATTATTATCCCCACATAAACTAATCCTGAGGCGGAACGAAGCAGCCAGCTTTTAATATTCATGGCAAGAGGAGTATCAAGAGAGGGTTAGAAATCTTCAAATTCAGATAAAGGAATGGCAGCAAGCCTGTTATTGTGGGATTCAATGAAAATAATGATGGCATCTCTCTCGGCGGAGGGTTCAACGTCATCCCTAATTCTTTTCAGAGCATTGAATAGTGATGTTCCTGTCTGATAAATATGTCTGTAGCATTTGGCTATATCGTCAATCCGGTCATCCGGTTTATTAGCTTTTTTAAGCACATAGGAGTTCACTCCAAAATAGGATATGGGATTGTGAGCCATCACTGCAAAGGGAGGTACGTTGCCATTTACACGACATCCTCCTTTAATTAGCACCCAGTCGCCGATGTGACATTTCTCATGAACCAGGGCGTTTGATGATAATATAGAATAGTTGCCTATAACAACATCACCTGCAATTTTCACGGCATTGCCAATCACACAATAGTTCCCGATTTTTGAATCGTGCCCGATGTGAGTTTGAGCCATTATAAAGGAGTTGTCTCCGATTAAGGTTTTACCTTCGCCACGAATACTCCTGTTGATTATGACCTGCTCCCTTATTTTATTATTATTTCCGATAACCACATAAGAATCTTCACCTTTCCATCGGAAATCCTGAGGAGTGGCAGCGATAATAGCGTTTTCAAAGATTTCGTTATTCTCACCAATCCTTGCGCCGGATAGAATGGTGGCATGTGGATGGATATGACAGTTGTTGCCAATCTCTACATTTTTATCAATAAAGGCAAAAGCATCTATGATGACATTGGCACCTAATTTCGCTTCGGGATGCACGAAGGCCAGATTGCTGATAACCGACATATTAGATGGATAGTTTTTGTGGTAAAGATATTTAATAGGTAACAATATGGTTTATCGACCACCTCCAACAGCCTGATAAAGAGATATAAGTGCTGCCGCTCTTTCGTGCCAGTTGGCTATACAGCTAAGCTGGGCCTGGAGAAGACTGGAACGTGCAGTCAGCACTTCAAGATAAGTTGTCGACTGATTATACATGAATAATTCATTAGTGTAATCCACCGACTTTTCAAGTTCCTTAACTTGCAATTCAAGGTATTTATATTGCTCTTCAGATTTATTATAGTTAACTAAGGCGTCACTTACATCACTACTTGCGGTCAAAACGGCATATTCAAAATTATTCAACGCCTGCTTTTGTTGAGCCACGGCAGCCTGATAGGTTGCAATGTTCTGGCCTCTGGAAAAGATAGGAGCAGCAAGAGATCCGGCAAGTTGTATGAACCATTCACCGGGATTACGGATAATTGACCCAAGGAGATTGGTAAAACCTCCGGTTGCCGAGATAACAAGACTTGGATAGAAATTGGTTCTTGCTGAGTTTGTGGAATAATATGCCGTGGCGAGTGCTCTTTCCATGGCTCTAACATCAGGTCTGACGGCAAGATAGGAAACAGGAATTCCTTCAAGTAATGCATCCGGCACGGAGAAATCAGTGATGTCGGTCACAATCCATTCTGCGGGATATTCGTTAAGTAGCAGTGATAATGTGTTTTGAAGCTGGTTGATTGAATTTTCAAGAACCGGAATTGTGCCCATTATATTAAAATAATTTGCACGGCTTTGCACCACTGCCGCTTCATTTGTCCAACCTGCCTGCTTCATTAATTCCATCGATTCAACCTGTTCTTTCCAAATTTCCGATGTGTTTTTTGTCAGTTCAAGCTGCCGGTGAAGCATCACAAGAGAATAATAAACGTTGGCCACGCCACAAACAACTTGGGATTGCACCGCTTGTTGGTAATCTTTCATCATTTCAAGGTTGGTTTGAGCCCCACGCTTTCTATTCAAAATTTTGGCAAAAACGTCGAGTTCCCATTGCACAGCCAAAGGGAAAGAATAGCTCCAATTCATTTGGCTTCCGCCATAGCTTGCGGTTCCCCCGTTAGGATTAAAAGCCAGGGAAGGGAAATAACTAAGTTTCGCACCTTTCAATTGTGCATTTGCGATGTCGACATTAAGTCTTGCATTATCAAGATCTTTGTTATTAGTCAATGCTCTATCTATATAGTCTTGAAGAATAGGATCAGTGAATATATCTTTCCATCCCAAATATGGGAGGGAGGTTGAATCCGGATTCAACTTAAGAGCATTGGCATAATCCTCGATGATTGGGCTTGCCTCCGTGGGCAATTCATATTTATTGTAGATATGGCAACTTGTGAATGATATAAATGCGGCCACAAGTCCGAATGTCAGAAAAAACTTTTTCATAACGTTTTCAAAAGATACTGTCTTTATCCTTGATTGGTTAACTGATTTATTCATGGCCCAATGCATATTGTTCCAATTCAGAAGAAATAGCGTTGTG
>JAFLTM010000083.1 GCA_022509225.1 Muribaculaceae bacterium | reverse complement strand
CCGTGAGAACCTCGATTCCCTTGTCGGTCAGCTCTATGCTGTGGTTCTTTTCATCTATCACGAAATAGAGCGGCTCAACTGCTATAGGCATCTCCCGGTTATTGTCTTGCATGAAACGTGCCTCCACTTTCAGAAGAAGCTGCTTCACTCCCTCTTCGCTCAAGAAGCGGATAAGTGGCCCGTGTTTCGGAAGACCCTTGTATGCCCGGAAGAGGGCGAGGCCTCCATCTTCAAGTAGCTGTTCAGCCGTAAGCGGCTTTTTACCCTCTTCACGGTTGTTGTCGTATTTCGCTATCTTCTCCAGGTCACCGCTTTGCGCCGCAGCTATCTTCTCTTTGGCTTCAAGGAGCAATCCCTGCACCAATTTGCGCTGGGCATTCACAACCTTCTCAACATTCGGTTTGAACTCGTTAAACATCTGGTCGTCGCCCTTGGGCACCGGACCGGAAATGATAAGCGGGGTTCTTGCATCGTCGATAAGAACCGAGTCAACCTCGTCGACAATCGCATAATAATGCTCGTCACGCTGCACAAGGTCAGAGGTGTTCAGAGCCATGTTGTCACGCAGATAGTCGAAACCAAACTCGTTGTTTGTTCCGAAAGTCACGTCGCAGCGGTAGGCTTTTCTTCTTTCTTCTGAATTGGGATCGGTCTTGTCGATACAATCCACCGTGAGCCCATGGAACTGATAAAGCGGACCCATCCATTCCGAGTCACGTTTTGCAAGGTAATCGTTCACAGTCACCACATGCACCCCTTCTCCGGTTAACGCATTCAGGAAAACGGGAAGAGTAGCCACAAGGGTCTTCCCTTCACCGGTTGCCATCTCTGCGATGTTGTTCGAAGCCTTGTCGCCGTTCATTATGCCGTGAAGCACCATGCCGCCTATGAGCTGAACATCATAATGCACCATGTCCCACGTCATCTCATTACCGCCGGCTATCCATGAATTCCTATAGACTGCCTTGTCGTCTTCTATGGTCACGAAATCTTTCCCGGCTGCTGCAAGCTCACGGTCGCTATCCGTTGCCGTCACCACAAGATTATCGTTTTCCTTGAACCTCCTTGCAGTCTCTTTCACCACGGCAAATACTTCGGGGAGAACCTCGTCAAGACGTTTTGCATACATCTTGAACTTCTCTTCACGTAGATCATCGATCTTCTTCCAGTAAGGTTCACGCTTGTCGTAGTCAAGTGTCTCGAGCTCGGTGCGGAGTTTATGCATTTCATCTTCATACTCCTTTGCCTCGCCACGTATGGAGTCGCGAATCACGTTGATTCTCTCGCGAAGTTCGTCGTTGCTTAAATCCTTAATCTCTTCGCTTATCGGATTTATCTCCCTTTCAAGCCGTTGCCATAACGGCCTCACGGCTCTTTCGCTCTGATCTCCAAATATTTTTTTCAGTATATTGCTTAGTCCCATCGGATATATAATTTTTCTTATTTCAATTCAAATTTGTCTGTCACATGTTTTCTTCAATCATCTCATCCCGGTGGGAGGACGGATATGAAGTCTTGACGCCACTCTTTTTGCTATGGCGGCGGCATCCACCGGTCCCTCTGCAATTTCCGGCGCCGTTCCGGCTCCCATGATGAAAGCGGGTGAGGAATAGGCGGTGGTTTTGTTCTCTTTTATCTTTACAGGATACACAGTGTCATCGGTGATCTGCCATCCCGGATTGAATTCTATCAGTATGTCGCCAGATAATTTAGGGTCAATCGCCAGCCGGTGACCCTCAAGTTGAGGCACAGCCGGACTCATGAGGTCGGAATTAGTATAAGCATCGCTTATACCGCTTATTTTCACAAGGAAATCTCTTGACTCTTCCGCGATTTTATTGATATCGAGACCTCTATCCTCTATCGCCTTGCTGTCGAGATATATCTGCGAATCGTTGTAGCGGTCGATATAGGAACCGTTGCCATATTTTGCAGAAAGGAATGAATTGAGCAGCGACAAGGCCCTTTTCACGGAAAAGCTTCCGCCGGGCAGCTTGAATTTTGCATCGTTCGTTGCAGGTTCCGAATAATAACCGGTGGATGTCACATACACCAGTGTGTTTTCCAGACCCACCCTTCGGTCAATCTCATTGAAAAGTTTCCCCAGATCGTTGTCAAGTCTCAGATAGGCGTCTTCCGCCTCATATCTGCCGTCTCCCTTGCTCACACCCGGATAGGGGGCAAGTGTGAAACCTAAATTGAGCACATCGGTACCTTCGCTCCGTGAGCCAAGATGCATGTCGCGGATATAATCGATGGCAGCATCCGTTATATCGGAATTAACATAGGGCGAGCTTTTGTAAAGCTTATACACATCCTTGTCGGAACGCGGGAAAGTGTATCTGAATCCTTCGGCTATCCTTATTGAAGGGACGTCGGGATAGGCAATTCCCCCTTTCAGGGGCATCCATCTCATGGTGTCGAGTCTCGACACCAACGGTTGGTTGTAATTCTTGTTCTGCAGTGAGACGGGCGCTGTAGGGTAATAGGTTGTCGACGACCATTTGCCTGTGTTTTCGTTTATCCAGAACGCCGAGTTGCCGGCATGCCCTGCAAGCACTAAGGCAGTTTCGGCATCGGGGGCAATGCTGTGGATAGAGGCAGCACCCTCTGTGGCAAGTGCGATCTCGTCGCTTATAGTGGTCACTTTCAAGGCTGCCGGCGAATAGGTTTCCGATGTGAAGTTGCCTATATATGCCGGATCGTTGAACACCGACGACAAAGTCTTTGTTGAGGGATTATAGACCTCTGCCGCCATCACCCCGTTTTTCCTCGGATAGGTGCCGGTGTTGACTATGGCAGCTGCCGAAGCCGCATCAGGAGCTGGTATCTTAAAATCAATCTCCTTGATAAACAAACCTTTGTCCATCAATCTTTTGAACCCTCCCTGTCCAAGGAGATCCCGTAGGTTCTCAAGATAGTCGGTTCGCAGTTGGTCGATCACTATCCCCACAACAAGTTTGGGGCGTGACTCGGCAGCCTGGGTTATACCCTGGATGCCGGCAAGCCCTACGATCATTGTAGTCAGTAGCTTGTTCATCTGCGTTTCTTCGTTCTTTTTTTATAACTTTTTTTGTAGCAGTTTATTGCGTAGGCGGCACCCAAAGCCACGGTGGCGAGCATAAGCGGATAGAAGGAGGCATTAAAACTCTGACGTAAAAAGGGTGACACAATCACCAGCACACCCACAACTATGATATTATAGTAGGCCATAGCAATCGCCAGAGATTTCAATTTTTTGAATATCAGTCCCGCCACAAAGGCAAACTGCAAGGGATTCAGCCAAAATATCAACGCATTCGGACTCGTGGCCTCATGCACCGACACAAACACCAGGAACGCCGAGAGGCAACCTGTCAGTCCCACCATGCAAAACCACAATATGTAGTAAGGGAGACTGATCTTTTTTCTCCGGATGTCGGCTCCTGCGATACAGAAGGTCAGTATCGCCGCTATCCACGACCATAAAAGGGGCCCGAAAAACCATGGCGTGTCGGGCAACACAGGTCGCTCGGAACCCGGCACAAGCACCCTGGTTTCCTTAACCAGAGGCTCACCGTCGGCAAATTTTGCCGAGGCTGCATTCCTCATAAGCTCCACGGGCACAAACATCTCTTCTCTCGGTGTAAGTTTATAGTCGAGTCCGGAACCGAGTGCAAGGTCTATCCCGAACTGATACCAAGGATAGCCCTCATGATAGGCTCTCATCTCCTCACGGAAAGTGCCGTAGCGTAGAGTGTCAGGATAGATTATATTTCTTTCGGAAGATTCCTCCACCTTGTCAAGAATCCTGGTGGAGCAATTGTCTTTCACATAGTTGTATCGGTATGTGGCATTTTCCGGCAGAACACTTTCTCTTAGTATTCCCAATAAATTCCATGCCTCTTCGGGCTTCAGGTTCAGGTCCTGTTCCACCACCTTCGACCCTCTTGCCTCATATTCAGGCAGGAACCATCTGAATGGGTAGGCCATGCCCTTATAGTCTGTTTCGCCCTTTACAAAGCGGTAGATAAAATTCGGTTGGTTGAAGTCAAAGATTCCGAAATTCCATACCGAATCTATGTTCTCACCTCTCACCCGGATTGCCGAATGTCCGCACAGCTCGTAGATTTCAGGACCGGGGAAGCATGTTATCAGACTCACCGTTATAGTTGAATCATTCCCTGAAACGCCTGCCGGAATAAAATCCGGAGCCGATTGAGCCGGCATTTGGGCGTATGCATAAACGCATGGCAACGCCATGACAAGCGATATTGCCATGGCGCGCATCCTTCCTGCTATATCTTTTTTAATATTCACATTTAATATTCACACGCTTTGGGATAGCGCGGGAAAGGTATCACGTCGCGGATATTCTGCATCCCGGTCACAAACTGAACCAGTCGCTCGAATCCGAGTCCGAACCCACTGTGCGGCACTGTCCCGTATTTGCGGGTGTCAAGATACCAATCCATTCCTTCAAGACCCAATTCCTCGATACGCGACACGAGTTTGTCGTAGTTCTCCTCTCTCTGGCTTCCTCCGATTATCTCTCCGATTTTAGGGAAGAGAACATCCATTGCCCTCACCGTCTTCCCGTCGTCGTTCAGCTTCATATAGAATGCCTTGATCTCTTTCGGGTAATCAGTGAGTATCACCGGTTTCTTGAAGTGCTCCTCAACAAGGTAGCGTTCATGTTCGGAAGCAAGGTCAACACCCCAATAAACGGGGAACTCGAATTTCTTGCCGCTCTCTTCAAGTATCTTGACACCGTCTGAGTAGGATAGTCTGACAAAGTCATTGTCAACCACGAATTTCAGCCTGTCAATCAAGTCTTTGTCGAAATGATCGTTAAGGAATTTTATATCGTCGTAACAATGCTCAAGCACATAGTTGACGCAATATTTTATGAATTCCTCGGCAAGATCCATGTTGTCTTCTATCTCATAGAACGCCATTTCCGGTTCTATCATCCAGAATTCCGACAGGTGACGCGGCGTGTTGGAATTCTCTGCACGGAAGGTTGGACCGAATGTGTAAATCCTGCCTATCGCCGTGGCACCCAACTCACCCTCGAGCTGGCCTGACACGGTCAGGCTTGCCATTTTACCGAAGAAATCTTTTGAATAGTCAACCGATCCATCCTCGTTCTTGGGCAAATCCTCAAGCGGCAGAGTGGTTACCTGGAACTGGGCGCCGGCACCCTCGCAGTCGGAGGCGGTGATCAGCGGAGTGTGGAAATAAAAGAAACCTTTGTCGTTAAAGAATTTATGCACTGCAAATGCCAGGGCATGCCTTATTCTGAGGATAGCGCCGAACGTATTGGTGCGTGGACGCAGATGTGCCTTCTCACGCAGGAATTCCATGGAATGTCCCTTCTTCTGCAAGGGATAATCGGCTGCTGCCGTTCCATACAGTTCCAATGTCTCGGCAAGCACCTCCACACTTTGGCCCGCTCCTTGCGATTCCACCAGTTTTCCGGTTACGTGGATGCTCGAGCCGGTGGTGACCGGTTTCAGATCATCCTCGCTGAATTTATTCAGATCGAACACAATCTGAAGATTATTGATGGTGCTGCCGTCGTTCAATGCCACAAACTGCACGTTCTTGTTGCCACGGCGTGTGCGAACCCATCCCTTCACATCGACTGAGTTGCCAACATTTTCCTTTCCCTCTTTGAGAATATCCTTTACGGTCTTCATTTTCATCTTCTCCTGTTATATTATTCAAACCGTCCGGTGCGAAGTGCCGTAACCTCCTCCTGAGTCAGGTATCTCCAGCGTCCGCGAGGCAGATTCTTCTTTGTGAGACCGGCGAAATACACCCTGTCAAGTTTGGTCACACGGTAGCCGAGATGTTCGAATATCCTTCTCACGATCCGGTTCCTTCCACTATGAATCTCTATACCTGCCTGATTACGGTCTGTTTCGCTCACATAGCTGATGGCGTCGGCATGAATCTCTCCGTCGGGAAGTTCTATGCCGTCGGCTATCCTTTGCATGTCTTCTTCAGTTATATCTTTATCTGTCCAGACATGATAGATTTTCTTCTTCACGAATTTGGGATGTGTAAGCTTCGATGCAAGGTCTCCGTCATTAGTGAGCAAGAGCACCCCTGTTGTGTTGCGGTCAAGACGACCCACGGGATAAATCCTCTCCTTGCAAGCGTTCTTCACTATGTCGAGCACCGTAAGTCTGCCGTTCGGATCTTCACTGGTGGTCAGGCAGTCTTTCGGTTTGTTGAGCAGCACGTAGCACTTCCTTTCCGGCACAACAACCTTCTCGTCATATTCAACCACGTCGTCTCTTTTTATCTTTGTTCCGAGTTCGGTTGTCACCTCGCCGTTAACCTTCACGAGACCTCTGGTGATATAATCGTCGGCTTCTCGTCGCGAGCAGATGCCGGCGTTAGCCATATATTTGTTCAGGCGGATCTCTTCATTCGGGTCTATATCGTCAATGATATAGTCTATCTGTCTCGGCCTCGGCATGAATTTCATGTTTCCCTGACGCTGATAGTTGTTTCTATAACCCTGTCCCTGTCCGCCTCTCTGGTAGTTGTTCTGGTAACCGCCGCGGTTCTGCTGGTAGCCTTGGTTCTGGTAACCGTTGTTCTGACGTTGGTAGCCTCCCTGGTTAGGCTGATAACCCTGGTTACGGTTCTGTTGGTAGCCGCGGTTCTGCTGATAGCCCTGGTTCT
>JAFLTM010000082.1 GCA_022509225.1 Muribaculaceae bacterium | reverse complement strand
GGATGGAGCAAGAGTACAACACGCCTTTACCAAAGAGATTATAGAGAAAATACCATTTATATAACAGAAGAGAAACAGGCTCCTTCGGCAAAGATGGAAATAGGCACTTTAACCTTCTTCGTCTTCTATCCAAATAACTATTCGGGTAGAAATGATGCTCCGCTTGTCGCAGATTCCCCTGTCAATGCCATCGATTATCTTGCCGGAGGTATCTTTACACAGAATCAGTACGTAAATACAAGCACTATTACTTCAAAACTTCTGGCCGGAGCATCTCTAAATGGCCAGCCTGTTGTGGATATCCCGACAGAAAAAGCTGATAAAAAATTCACTATAGATTTTATTCCTCGTGGTTATGAAATACAGAAAGACGTCCCGATGTCGCTGAGCCTCCTGCCGGAAGACATGCTTAAATTCAGGGAGAGGGCCGGATATTACTACGCTCCAATTTTTGATGGCAAACATGTCTGGATGTATAGGGTGGATAACGCTACCCTCGGACAAAATCTTGCTGACAATGTTAACTATAACGAAACTCAGTCTTTCGGTCTCAATTCTAGTAAAGGCTTCGATACTGTCAAGATGCAGATGCCAATTGATCCTGATGACCGACTAGTGTCGTTTGCCGACATGTATGCAGCACTTAATGAAAATACAGGCTACATTTCAGGTTACACAGACTCCGACAATGTAAATTATATTAAAAATATTCTTGACAATGGAGTTATAACAATGATCCAGCTGGAAGGTTTCGCTACAAGCCAAGACAATTCTGGTATAACTGAAAAGGCGCTTGAACGTAATAATGCTCTTTCTCAATACCGGGCAGCTACTGTAGCTGAATGGCTTAAAAACAGTAACGAAAAGTTAAATACGGCTGCTTCTCAAATTTATCTTCTAAATGACAAATTATCCTCTATACGTCCTGTAAACGATTCCAGTACTCGTGGCTTAGATGCAAAATTGAATCGTTTTGTTAAGGTGCGAATCCATTATATGATAAAATAGGAAATTTATCAAAATATGGAACCATTCTCTCTTAACACATTAACCGTCTGACTTTTCTCTTCCTGCTCATTGCGATTTCGCTTCGCTCAATTGTACCAAATTTGTATTTTACAAAATTGTATAATACACAAATGTAAAAAACAGAATTAAATCTTCATGAATAACGGAGAAATGACCCATGTTTGATGTAGATATGGGGCAATGGAGATTCAATCTATTGAAGACGAGGAGAGAAAATCAGTCTTGGTTTAAGAACTGATATTCCTTCAGCCATGCATCGGCCATAACCTGGTGGCCTGCAGGAGTGGGGTGAATGCCGTCCCATATCCAGAAACTCGGATCAACGTCAGGATATTCCTCGTATAATGATTCAAAAAGCTTGTCGTAACGGATCAGCCGGGCATTATAATCTCCGGCAATAACTTCAATAACTTCATCCATCTGCTTCAACAAGGCCAATCTTTTTTCATAATCTTCGGCTTGGCCAACTTTTCCCGTGGGAGCTGTAAAGGGTGTACCAATAATGAAAACTGTTTCAGGATTTGTCTCCAATGCTCGGTCAAGCAGATTTCTGTACCTCCTTTCCCAATCGGCGAAATCAAATTCCGCACCACTTTCATCCAGAAGATAAAAATGAATGTCGTTTGTCCCGATGAGTATTGAAATAACATCAGGTTTCAAAGCCAACACGTCATCATCCCATCGATCTTCCAGATTTGCAAGCGTATTACTGCTTATGCCTCTGTTATAAAATTGGAGATTCTTTTCGGGATTATCTGCCGAAAGACGTGCCGCACACAACATCATATAGCTATGTCCGTAGATATGATTCATATCGGTCTGGTCGCGTTTGGCTGTTGGCAGTTTAGTGCCGTTGCCTCCTCCCCAGGCGCCGTCGGTTATGGAATCCCCGGCAAACACGATTCTGCTACCTTTTTCCGATACTGTAAAGGCGGTGAGGGCAAAAACCGCAGCCATTATTAGTAATGATTTTAAGATCTTCATGATTCTAAATCGGAATATGTATTTCTTTTATAATTAGAACTGCATTACAAAAATAAAGAAACAGCTTGACTTTCACGAGATTTTTAAAAATAAAAGATCAGTTAAGTTTCGTATGTTTATAAAGTCTGGTAAAAAAGAAGCCTTGGAAAGGCTTAAGATAGTTAACTCCGTGGCAAGAAGCCTCGGAGAGGCTCGCAGCCCGGGGATAAAAGCGAGATCCAACCACTCATCCAACCTCGGAGAGGTTGAATAAAATCCGTTTTCATAAACGTGCGAAACTTAAAAAGATCAGACAGTGTCAAATAGAGACAACAGAAATAAAAGATCAGGAAGTTGAACAAAAGTGTCTCTCTTTTGTTGAAATTATAGAAAATCAAACTATTTAAAAAATAATCAGAATGGAAGAAAAAAAGACAACAATAACTCCGATTATCAACGCTAAAGTTCCGGAGTTTAAGGTGCAAGCCTATCATAACGGTGAATTCAAGGAAGTTACCAACAAGGATATAGAAGGGAAATGGGCAATATTTTTCTTTTATCCGGCAGACTTCACTTTTGTTTGTCCCACGGAACTTGAGGACCTACAAGACAAATATGCCAAATTGAAAGAAATGGGTGTTGAAGTATATTCCGTGAGCACTGACTCTCATTTCGTGCACAAGGCCTGGCATGACACTTCCGAAAGAATCAAGAAAATCGAATATCCGATGCTTGCTGACCCAACAGGTCTTCTTGCACGTGCATTCGGCGTTATGATCGAGGAAGACGGAATGGCTTACCGCGGCACATTTGTGGTAAATCCCGAGGGATTTGTAAAAATCGTTGAAATAAACGACAACAATATCGGAAGAAATGCTGACGAATTGGTTCGCAAGGTTGAGGCTGCACAGTTTGTGGCTGCACATCCCGGCGATGTGTGTCCCGCAAAATGGAAAAAGGGAGCCGAGACACTTCAACCGAGCATTGACCTTGTTGGTAAACTATAATGTAAGCACTTATTCACCCCGGAATGTGTGAAAATGCACATTCTTTTACACCATAAGAGGATATGTCGGAATTCCTATTCGACACATCCTCTTTTAAATATCAAATTTTATGAATCTTGACCAGAATGTTTTAACCCAGGTGAGGCAAATTTTCGCCTCCCTTACCCACGACTACATATTCAGAGTATCCTGCAACAGCGCGTCGGAGACGGGCAAAGAAATGATCGAGTTCTTTACACAGTTCTCCACCACCTCCCCTCGTCTCGCCGTAGAAGTGGAAAACAATAACAGTGATAAATCTGTCACCTCGCTTATACGTGACGGGGTGCCGACCGGCATCTCCTTCAGAATGATACCGGGGGGGCATGAATTCACCTCATTGCTTCTTGCCGTTATGAACGCCGACGGACAAGGCAAGACACTTCCCGACGAGGCGACCATATCCCGCATTAAAAGACTGAAAGGAGAAATCAGTATTAACATTTATGCCACCCTGGAATGCACCAATTGTCCCGACGTTATCCAGGCCTTGAATCAGATGGCATTATACAACGACAACATAGCATCACAGGCAATTGACGGTAATCTCGCCGTGGCAGAAGCTGAAGCCCTGGGAGTGAAATCTGTCCCCACCGTTTATGCTAACGGGGAATTGCTTTGGATCGGCAAAGGATCTTTAGGCGAACTGTTGGATAAACTGGAGGAAAAATTCGGAAGCCGTGAGGCGGATTCCCCCACTCAAGAGAAGGAATATGACCTGCTCGTCATAGGCGGAGGTCCCGCAGGCGCATCATCGGCCATTTATTCCGCAAGAAAAGGAATCAAAGTGGGAGTTGTCGCTCAAAGAATAGGTGGTCAGGTGAAAGAAACCACCGGCATTGAAAATGTGATTTCAGTGCTCCACACCACGGGAGAGAAACTGGCAAATGACCTACACCTCCACATGAAAGACTACGACATGGATATCTACGACTCACGCACTTTGGAGTCAGTGGAGCTGAAGGAACCTGTAAAGACCGTAAGGGTAAAAGGAGGGGAGATATTTAAGGCCCCACAAGTCATTATTGCCACCGGCGCCCGATGGAGAAGGATGAATGTGACCGGAGAAGAGGAGTATATCGGACACGGAATCGGATTTTGCGTGCATTGCGACGGACCGTTCTTCAAAGGAAAGGATGTGGCGGTGATCGGAGGCGGAAATTCCGGTATTGAAGCCGCGATTGACCTGGCAAAGATTTGTAACCATGTCGATGTTTTTGAATTTATGGATACCCTGAAGGCCGACACGGTGCTACAAGATAAAGTCAGAACTCTTTCTAATGTCGAGGTGCACCTATCGCAACAGGTAATGAAAGTTACCGGCGACGGAAAAACCTTAGACGGACTGGATGTGAAAGACAGGATCACCGGAGAGGTGAAGCATTATAAAGAGAACGGAGTTTTCGTTCAAATCGGACTGCAACCGAACAGCGAGGTTTTCGTGCCACAGATAGGTGCAAACGGGAGGGGGGAGATTATCGTTGACGCATTCTGCCGTACGGATGTCCCCGGTGTCTATGCGGCCGGTGATGTCAGCAGCGTCCCTTATAAGC
Source organism: Muribaculaceae bacterium (assembly GCA_022509225.1). Classification (GTDB taxonomy): domain Bacteria; phylum Bacteroidota; class Bacteroidia; order Bacteroidales; family Muribaculaceae; genus Lepagella. The sequence continues at coordinate 2,285 of JAFLTM010000082.1, read as the reverse complement.
AAATCATCATAGCCATGGGAGAAGGTGCGAAAGCAGCCCTTTCAGCCTTCGACGACCGGATCAGGACACTGAACTAGTAACTTTAATGAAATCTTTCTAATTTGAGTGATAAATTATATCTCTAAATTAAAAGAAGACATAGAATTGAAATTCGGAAGGAGAATAACAACTCCTTCTGTTTTTGATTCTTTATGGTTGGATATAAAAAGAGACACCGGGAAAGAGGTGAGTCTGTCAACCTTAAAAAGGCTTTGGGGATATGTGAAATACCCACATCAGCCTCGTATGGAAGTCTTGTCGATACTGTCTCAATATTTAGGATATAAAGATTGGAGAGATTACATATCCTCAAGCACTGATTTAGATTTTTCAGATTTCTTGAGTGAGGATGTTATAGAAAGCAATAGCCTTGAAGGCGGAGAATTAATTGAAATAGGATGGGCTCCCAATAGAATATGTGTCTTAAAATATTTAGGGAATTCACAATATGAAGTGTGCCGGGCTCAAAATTCCAAGATAAAGAAGGGAGATGTTTTCTCATGTTCCATTATAGCGAAAGGTGAGCCACTTATGTGCTCATCAATTCTCAGGGATGGCCAACCTTTTGCAGAATGTTATGTTGCAGCAAAAGTCCGGGGCCTTAATAAAGTGTCGATAAAACAAAAATCATGAATCCTGTGGACGACTCGGATTATTTTCAGAAATCCGATTTTAATTTTAATGACACCTTCGACCATTTTGAAACAATTTATTCAGGAGAGAAGTCTCCGTCTGTAATTTATACTGCAATAAAGGGTTTTAAGCGTTTCACGGTCAAAGGCTTAAAGCCGGAATATCAAGATGATCCGTATTATATCGCCCAATTAAGAAAAGAATGGGAAATCGGATATTCAACCGACCATCCTAATATTGCGAGATATTATTCATTTGAGGATATTAAAGGAAAGGGGTTTTGCATTGTCAGGGAATGGATCGACGGAAATGCTTTGGATAAATATATAGAAAACAACCCGGAAAATAGCAAAATTTTATCTCTTTTTAATGAATTGTGTGAAGGCTTAGGTTATCTTCACAAACATCTGATTGTGCATGGCGATCTGAAACCATCCAATATTCTTGTCACTAATGATGGCGAACATTTAAAGATAATTGATTTTGGATTCTCAGATTCACCCGCGTATGCAAGTATGAAACTATCCGGAGGCAACAGGAACTTTGCTTCTCCGGAACAAAAAAAGGAAATAGATTTTAAAATAGGATATAAAAGCGACCTGTTTTCTTTAGGGAAAGTTATTGACAATTTAGATTTTAAAAAATCACGCAAGCTTAAATGGCTCATAACAAGACTGGTATCTCAGAATCCTGATGACAGACCGGAACTCAACGAAGTCAAGAAGATACTCCAAAAAAATCAAAATCACCGTGTCTTTAATTTGATAAGATTGTGGGTGGGAATTGCACTGTTGTTTTGCCTTTTCCTTATCTTGATATGGAGAAATAATGAAAGACCGGAAAGTAACTTAAATTTTAATCATGAAGAATTGTCGGCTTCTTCGATACAAGAGAAACCATCTATCGAACAAGAATCATTAGTTAAGGAAGTACATGAAAAAACGAAACAAAATATCAGTAAGGAAATCGACAATACCAAAGAAGAAAATAAAGGGGGAAAAGAAGAGATAGAAGATTTAAGGCAACCTACACAAGAAAGAGATTCCAAAAACATTCGAATGGATGTTCATCCTTTAGAAATCATTACTTACAACGAGACATTATCGGCGGCACGAAAAAATTATAGGTTATATCCGGATTCTATAAAAGATTGGAAAGAAGCCACTCAAAAAGAGATAATTAAATGGTTGCATGGCCAGCTATACAACGATGAAGTTCTTGAAAATAAATGCTTAGAGGCCATGGAGAAAGGATTAACCCAATTTGAATCGACAAACCCCGATATCGGTTCAAATTAGTTCAAATTTAGGAAAGCTTAAAAAACAAGGGTAATTTTGAAAGCAAACACCTCACGTTGGTAAAATAACAAATTTTTTCATAAATTTGCAGATAAGTCATAAGCGAAAGCAATTTCGAAGCTAGGCAGAGGTCTTAACATACTTATGGCTTCGTCAAAGGCATCTTGTCAGTGTCGTTCTGATTATCTAAATCGCCAAAAAATAGAAAACTGTGAACGAACCGGAGAGAGCGCCAGCCAACGTATACCGACGTGGGGTGGCTTTTCTTCAAGTTCTACAGTTAAGGTGTTTGGCGATACCTGATAATCAAGGACG
>JAFLTM010000081.1 GCA_022509225.1 Muribaculaceae bacterium | reverse complement strand
CGAACCGGCTGTTTCGCCATTTGCATAGGCATCCCAATCGAAATCTTCAATCGGGCTTTGAACTTTTAATTCGCTCATTAAAAAAGTTAATAAATAGGGTTTATAAATCACTTAACGAGACATTTTGCCTCGGTGCAAAATTAACAAAAAATAATGATTTCGCAAAATCTTGTATTGCATCCGGCCAGATAACAGCCAACGTAGCTACTGTGAAAAGGCTTTACCTATAAGGATAAGAAAGACTATAAGATAGATCAGACCCCTGTTTAATCAGAGATGTCGTCATATCTTTGAAATAAGAAATCATTATATGGAAAACGTTCGGTGTGTATCTCCTTGGCTTTCTCATAAAGCATAGATTTCAAGGCATCTATGTTTATATGTTCCTTTGCGGAGATAAAGACACAATTGTTGGACATTCGTGACATCCATGAATTCTTCAGTTCGTCCAAAGAGATGTTCTCGCGTTTTACAGGGGTGAGATCATCTTCATCTTTAGGAATATACGAGAATGCATCTATTTTGTTGAAAACCATAATTGTCGGAATCGGTTTATCTCCGCACACCTGATTTAAAGTCTGGTTAACAACCTCGATCTGTTCTTCAAATCCGGGATGAGATATGTCGACAACATGAACCAATAAGTCGGCTTCCCTCACTTCGTCAAGTGTTGATTTAAATGAGTCGACAAGATGAGTGGGTAACTTGCGGATGAATCCTACTGTGTCTGTGAGAAGGAAAGGAAGATTGTCGATTATAACCTTTCTTACAGTTGTGTCTAAAGTTGCGAAAAGTTTGTCTTCCGCAAAGACATCACTTTTGCTCAAAAGGTTCATAATAGTGGATTTCCCGACATTTGTGTAGCCGACAAGTGCAATACGGGTCAATTTCCCTCTGTTTTTTCTCTGAACGCTTTTCTGGCGGTCGATATGTTTAAGTTCCTCCTTGAGCCTTGAAATCTTGTCGAGTATTATTCTTCGGTCAGTCTCTATCTGTGTTTCGCCCGGACCTCTCATTCCGATACCACCCCTTTGACGTTCAAGGTGAGTCCACATCCTTGTGAGCCGGGGAAGAAGGTATTGATATTGTGCAAGTTCCACCTGGGTCCGGGCAGTAGCTGTCTGAGCCCTTTTAGCAAAAATATCAAGAATAAGACTTGTGCGGTCTAAAATTTTCACCTTCAGTTCATTCTCGATATTTGCTATTTGCTTTGTGGATAGGTCATCATCAAAAATTACAAGACCAATATCATTTGATTCAACATATTGTTGAATCTCAAATAATTTGCCTTTGCCGACATAGGTCCTCGAATTTGGAGTATCGAGTTTTTGAACGAATCTTTTAACAGGTTCGGCACCGGCTGTTTGGGCTAGAAAAGCTAATTCGTCAAGATATTCTTTCACCTTGGTTTCGTTCTGCTTGAGAGTTACAAGACCCACTAAAACAGCCCTTTCATTAGCCTCCTTGTTAATAATGTTGTCTTCTATCATTAAGGCTTGTTTTATACTTTCAAATTAAACAAAAAAGCGGCAGGACAGAACAAACTTCCACCTGCCGGATTTTATGTTACAAATATGTTTTTTTATTTATTGTTATATCTGGCATTAAGACCTTCTATCACTTCATTTGTGATGTCGAGGGCCGGGTTGACATACAAGGTGGCAGCCTTGAAAAAGATTGCGTCATACCCTTTTGTCATGTTGTATTCCCGAATGAATGCCTCTATAGAATCATTAACGGTTTTTTGAGCCATAAGAGCCGCACTTTCAAAATTGTTTTGCAATGCTGAAACAGCTCTTTGAGCTTTGTTCTGCATATCGGCGAGTTGTTGCTGGTCTGCTTTAAGAGATGCGTCGCTCAAATATAGATTTTTTTCCATTTTGTTTTGCATGTTAGAAGCAAACGATTGCAACGAGTTCTCATGTTTGCGGACCTCACTTTCCATACTGTTTTGCAGGCGGAGCATCTCTTCGTTATAATCTTTGGCAAGGTTATAGTTGCTTAGGACTGAATCAACATCGACATACCTATAGTTTGGCAGAAGGGAGTCGGATTTTGAAATGATGGCAGAAATTTGCTGTTGTTTAGATGCTGCCTTGTCTTTGTTTTTGTTGCATGATGAATTGAAAATAGAGAGCGCAGTTACAAACATTAATGCAACGGAAAGTTGTTTTTTCATTTCTTGAATTATTCTGTTTTTATGTGTTATTCGTGTTTCTCGCTGCAAATTTAACAAAAAATGCTAAATGTGAAAATTAGAGAGTTTTAATAAGAGAAAAAAAATCTTTACTTTTGGAAATTCAAAGCAAAAATCTATTAAGATATCATGGAAATAAGAGATCTACAACCTGCCTTGGTTTGGCAGACTTTTGATGAAATAACGAAAGTGCCACGTCCTTCGACACATGAAGAACTTATAAGAGAATACCTTCTTGAATTTGCAAAAAAACACTCCATCGATGTGAAAACGGATGAAGTGGGAAACGTTGTAATGAAAAAAAATGCCACCCCCGGATGTGAAAAGGCACCGGTCGTTGTACTGCAAGCCCACATGGATATGGTGGCGGAAAAAAACGGCGATGTGCAGCATGACTTTCTCAAAGATCCGATCCGGACATATATAGACGGAGACTGGGTTAGGGCGAAAGGAACCACACTGGGAGCTGACAACGGTATCGGTATGGCAGCCGCTCTTGCAACCATGGCTGATAAAGAAATTAAACACGGTCCACTTGAAGCTCTATTTACAGTTAACGAGGAGATTGGTCTTGAAGGAGCAGAAAAACTTGGGAAAGACATGATTTCCGGTAAAGTTTTGATAAACCTTGACTCTGAGGACGATGGAGAGATCTTTATCGGGTGTGCGGGTGGAATCGACACGACAGCGTTTTTCAAATATAATAGGAGCGCATCCCCTTCTAATTTCACATATTTCAAAGTCAGCGTCTCCGGTCTGGCAGGAGGCCATAGTGGAGGCGACATTCATTTAGGAAGGGCGAATGCCAATAAAATCATAGCAAGATTTATCTGGGAATGTTCCAATAAATGGGATATAGAGGTAAGCAGCTTTAGAGGCGGGAACCTTCGTAATGCTATTCCGAGGGAAGCTGAAGCGATTTTCGGAATCCATAATGATCAGCAGCATGCAATCACGAAATTCATCAAAAAATTTGAATCGGAAATTAAAGAAGAATACAGGGGTGTTGAACCAATGATGAATTTCCGCATAGCTGAATCAGAGAAGCCGGAATATTGTATTGATTCCAAGACATCGTTGAATCTGATTAGAGCCCTTTATTCTGCTCCGCATGGAGTCGTTAGCATGAGCAGGGACATCGAAGGGCTTGTTGAGACATCCACAAACCTTGCTGCAGTGAGGATGGAAGATAATTCCACAATAAAGATAACCACCTCACAACGTTCATCACTTGAATCCAGAAAAAATGACATAGCCGGACAGGTTGAGGCTCATTTCCAGTTGGCCGGAGCAGAAGTTACTCATTCCGACGGTTATCCCGGTTGGGCGCCAAATATGAATTCAGAGGTAATGAGAATCAGCGTGGAGGCGTACGAAGAACTTTTTGGAGAAAAGCCAAAAATCAAGGCCATACATGCAGGGCTGGAATGTGGACTGTTCCTTACAAAGTATCCGGGATTGGATATGGTTTCTTTTGGTCCGACCATGAGAGATGTACACTCTCCGGATGAAAAATTATTGATACCCACGGTAGATAAATTCTGGAAACATCTTTGTCTTGTATTGGAGAAAATCGCTGCTTTATGATTAACAAAGAGTCGGGCAAATCTTTTCATACCATATTATATATAATGATCGGCTGCCTCTGTCAATCATTTGTTATGGGTGCACAAGAGGTGCCGGACTCCATACAAGCAGACTCTTTGCAAACCGAAAAGCCTCTGAATGTAGCGTTACTTGATAGCCTTGGTAATTCACAAGTCGACCGATATCTTCACCTTACCGATTCAGACTTCAAGATAGTGGCAGATGAGCTCGATATTGAAGTGGCTACGATAAAGGCAGTTGTAGAAATCGAGGCTGGGAAGGCAATGAGGGGTTTCTGGGCTCCTGGTGTGCCGGTCGTGAATTTTGACAATACAATGTTTCAAAAATACCGGTCACGAGCCCAATCAAAAGAGGGGGACAAAACTGCAAAGGTGCCTGAGGGTCTTACAGGACATCCCTTAAAAGCGTGGACTCGATTGGTAAACGCAAGAAAGATAAATTCCCAGGGTGCAGATCTCGGTACTTTTTGGGGTATGTTTCAGATCGGGGGTTTCAATTATCAGAAATGCGGTTGTGGTTCAATTGAGGAATTTGTCAAAAGAATGTCTTATTCAGAACTCGAACAATTGCAGCTATTTGCTGTGTTCATATCCACCACAGGAATGGTTGAGTTTCTTAAAAATAAAGATTGGCGAGGGTTCGCGAGGAAATATAACGGACCTTCTTATGCAAAAAGAGCGTATCACACTAAAATGGCAAACGCTTATAGGAGATACTCTGCACAACAAGAAAACTAAACAATAGAAAAATATGAAAATCACAGAATTGGAGCCGAAACTTTTATGGCAATGTTTCAATGAGATAACTAAAGTGCCACGTCCAACACATCATCTTGATAAAATGCGAGAGTTTTTAGTTGGATGGGCAGAGAAACATAATATTCCCGTTCAAGTAGATGAAGTTGGGAATGTTGTCATGAAAAAGGGACCTACACCCGGATATGAAAATGCACCATGTGTAATCTTGCAGGGTCATCAGGACATGGTTGCAGAAAAACGAGGTGATATTAATCATGATTTTCTGAATGATCCTATTGAGACTATTGTTGAAGGAGATTGGGTAAGGGCCAATGGCACCACTCTGGGAGCTGATAACGGCATGGGATGTGCCGCAGCAATGGCAGTATTAATCGATGACAAGATTCAACACGGACCCATTGAAGCTTTATTCACAGTGGATGAAGAGCAGGGTCTTATTGGGGCCAATGGCCTTCAACCCGGTTTCATCACCGGATCAATTCTTCTCAATCTGGATTCAGAAGAACATGGAACATTGGTTATAGGGTGTGCCGGTGGCAAAGTAACCATAGCACAAAAAGACTTGAACTATATTTCTCCATCTAAGGGAAAAGTCTGGTATAAAGTTAGCATTAGAAACTTTAAGGGAGGACATTCCGGAATGGAAATTAATTTAGGACGTGGGAATGCTAACCAACAATTGTGTCGGTTCTTATGGGAGTCATGGAAATTGTATTCAATGGAATTGGCTGATATAAATGGTGGTGGACTGGCTAATGCCATACCTCGTGAGGCGTATGCTTTGGTTGGTGTTGAGGCAGGTCTGTCAGAACGGTTTGAGAATGAAGCAAGAAAATTTTCAGACATGCTACATGCTGAATTCATTCTTGCAGAGGAACCGGATTTTAGCTTTGAAATAAAGAAAGCCGCGAATCCATCAAAATGCATTTCAGGGAAAGATGCCTTTGAACTTATAACAGTATTATATGCCTGTCCGAATGGCGTTCAAGGGATGTCGAATGCCGTAGAAGGGTTGGTTGAGACATCATGCAATCTGGCATCAGTCAAGATCAATGATGGGAAAGTGACGGTCACAGACCATCAGCGTTCGTCATTAGATTCACGCCGCGATGAAATAGCCGACAAGGTTAAGGCTCTCTTTGAATTGATAGGTTATGAAGTGCAGTTTGATGATGCCTATGTAGGATGGTCGCCGAACAATGATTCTAAAATTCTAAAGGTTGCCAAGGAAAGTTTCAAGAGTCTTTTCGGCACATATCCTAAAGTAGAGGCGCTCCATGCCGGACTTGAGTGTGGTTTGTTCCTTGAAAAGATGCCGGGACTTGATATGGTTTCGTTTGGCCCGACATTAAAGGATATCCATTCTCCCGGAGAGAAGGCCAATATTCCGTCGGTTCAGGAATTTTGGAAATTTCTATGCGAAATATTGAAAAACCTTAAATAAATATTACCTTATGCAAGGTTACATATCTATAGGAGTATTTATTGATGGCGGTTACTATGCCAAGGTAAACCGGGCTCTCAAGAGCATAGAAAACAGTATCATCAGGGTCAGGTCTCTGTTCGACTATATTTGTAGCAGGCTTGCTTTGCTTGAGAAGGTGGATCCGGCCAATTGCCAGATTACTGAAGCTCATTACTTTAGAGGCAGATTCAGGGTGAAGGAAGCATACGACAAACATCTCCTTTATAATGAAAGAAAATTCGAAGACACACTTATAGAAAATGATGTGGTGTTCCACTATAAACATCTAAGGGAATTAGAGAAGGAAGGAGAAAAACAGGTTGTAGAGAAGGGTATAGATGTGTGGTTTGCATTGGAAGCTTATGAGTTGTCGACTTTTCGGAAATTTGATTATGTTGTGTTGATTACGGGAGATGCCGACCATGAAATGCTTGTCAGGAAGCTGAAGGCACTTAAGATAAAGACGGTGCTTTTAACATGGAACCTTGCCGAAGTAGATGCCACGTCCCCATTATTGAGTGAGGAAGCCGGACATCATTGGGAACTGTCAGACTTATTGTCAGATAGTCCTGAAGTCAGGAAGTCGCTTCTTTATAAGCTTCGTGATTCAGCGTTGTCGCCACTGGGTGATGAATTTTGAGTCATTAAATGAACAAGAAGCTTTCGAGGGAGGAAATCAAGCGAGAAAATTGAGGCATAAATGGCTGAAACTCATTCAAAGAGTTCAATAAATGATAAAAAACTAAAAAAAGGTTGAAAAATAAATTGAATTTATTTTGAGAATCGGTTGAAATTATATAACTTTGCAACCGAAAAAGTCGGAGGGGTGTCAAGACACGCCAAAAACTTAGAAAAAAAGGGCGAATACCAGAGTGGCCAAATGGGGCAGACTGTAAATCTGCTGGCTTATGCCTTCGG
>JAFLTM010000080.1 GCA_022509225.1 Muribaculaceae bacterium | reverse complement strand
TTTGCACGGTTATAACATCCTTATCCGTGAAACCAAGGTCTCTGACGTATTTTCCCACACATCTGATACCGTTGCCACACATCTTTGCCTCTGATCCGTCGGCATTGAATATCCTCATACGAAAATCGGCGATGTCAGAAGGTAGAATCAAAATCAAACCGTCACTGCCAACGCCGAAATGTCTGTCACTAATTTTTTTTGATAAATCCGGAAGCCGACTCTCTTCCAGAAAAACGGGGGTCTCCCCCCTTAAGGCATCGATATAAATATAGTCGTTGCCTATTCCATGCATTTTTACAAATGGGATAACTTCCCTATCCTTCATTTTCATTTTGCCTTTGTTCTAAGGTTTCTGATATGAAGATGATACCAAACCTTCATTTGGATTGCAAATTTATCTTATATTTTCCTAATTTCCAAAACATTTTTCCAAAACAAGGATAAATTTTCTCCATGACGGATTAATCCCTATCGACGGCTTAAATTATTTATTGCTAAGTATTCAAAACACCGGTTTGGCTTCTATAGTGGTAACCTCAGGCAAACTGATTTCATTCAGATGGATTTTGTCAAGATCCACATAACATTCCGAGAACCATTTGTCAAAATCTTTCATCGCTTCCGAGTAAAATGTCTTAAATCCCGGTATGAAATCGGCGTTACCCTCTGTGTCTATCTTTTTGAGGATATTCCCGACAGTAAATTCCGTGGTGTCAACTGCAGGTGTGATGGCAACATTGTCATCGCTTTCCGACACTATAAAATTCACAAGCCCCGCTTTTTGCAGCCGTTCTCCTATCCTGTTCACCATCCTGATAGGCAATTTGTAACCATAACTCACATCCCTCACCGTCAAGGCAGGCAGACCAGCATGAAAACGTTGAGAGATCACCGCCATTATAATAAGAGTCACCCTTCTTTCAAGATCAGCAGTGGCAGGCTTACTGTTGTCAAGGAAATTGAATGTGAACACATTTTGGAAGGAATAGCAAAGCGCGCAACCGAAAAGAAGTATCATCCACGAGAATTGAAGCCATATAAGCAAAAGCGGCAGGAATGAAAAAGAGCCGTAGATTGCATTGTATTTTGACACATAGAGCTGGCCGCTGAGAAACAACATCTGCAGCACCTGAAACATCACCGCGCATATCGCGCCTGACGAGGCTGCATATTTCAGCTTCACCTTCGTGTTGGGCAGGATGCAAAATGATATGGTAAATGCCAGAAAGGCAAGGATGAAAGGTGAGGCCTCAAGACCAACATTAACCAAAGGTGTGAGGAAGGCAAAATGCCTGCTCGATTGAAGTGACGACGACATAAAAATACTCACTCCCGATGAACATATCATCAGCACCGGCACAAGCAGGCAGATGGCAATATAGTCGGTTATCTTCTGATAGATCGACCTCTGTTTCTTAATATCCCATATCTGGTTGAATGAGGTTTCTATGTCATACAGAAGCGAAATAAGTGTGTAAAGGAGAAAGATGAGTCCCACTCCCACAAATATACCTTGTGAGGCCTCGTTCAGATAGGAATCGACAAACTTAAGTGCAAAAGTTATGAAACTTTTTTGTGCAGGGAAATTCATGAAAAGCTGCTCTTCCAGCAACGACTGAAAACCGAATCCTCTACCTATTGCGAAAAGCAGAGCGAAAGCCGGCACAATGGCGAGCACTGTAGAAAATGTGAGTGCAGCCGATTTCGATTGGATGTTGCGGTCAAGAAAAGAACGGAAAGAGAGATTAAGCACTTTAACAAGACGCACCTTGAACGTGCTTCTCGTGTCGCTCCACACGCCTGAGCCGACATAAGAGAACCATGCCGGGATCTTTTTGAAAAATCTTGTGAGCCAGTTTCCTTTATTGTTAGTCATAATATTCCAAACGGATGCAAATTTACAATCAACAGGCTGTTTTTACAACTTTTTCACTAACTTTGCTTTCTAATGAACAATCCTCTTATAGTTATAGGCAGACAATTCGGCAGCGGAGGACGCCGGATAGGCAAACTTGTTGCCGAACGTCTCGGAATCGGTTATTATGACACGGAAATTCTCGCCAAGGCTGCCCGCGAAGTCGGCATAAACCCTGAGGTGTTTCAAATTCACGACGAAAAAAAGCCGTCGGGACTGAGGACACTCCTGCAAGGGCTTTACGGTCTTGCCGATAATTTCCATACCGTGGGTCTCTCAGGCGAACGCATCTATAACGAACAGGGAAAGGTGATCAGGGATATATGCAAGAAAGGAGGGTGTGTTATCGTGGGAAGGACCGCCGACCTGATTCTGCATGACGATCCCAGACTTTTCAGCGTGTTTCTCCATTCTCCGCTCCATGTCAGGGCTGAGATGATACATCGCCGGGGAGATGCCGCCACACAGCGCGAGGCGGAAGAAATGGCAAGCCGAGAAGACCGGCGGAGAGAGGCTTACTATAATTTCTACAGGGGAGAAAAGAAATGGGGTGCGGCCTCCACCTATCATCTCACCGTAGATACCTCTCACTTCACACACGAAGAGGTGGCGGATCTGATTATAACGCTTGCAAAAAAGAAATATAAAGATTGTCAGAAAAGCGGTCTGTCGCGTCGTGAAAACGGCGAGGAAAGTCCGGGCAACACAGGGCACCATGCTTCTTAACGGGAAGCCGGCGGCGACGTCGGGGACAATGTGACAGAAAATAACCTCCCGCATTGGCGGGGAAGGGTGAAAAGGCGGGGTAAGAGCCCACCGGCTTTCCCGGTGACGGGGAAGGCCGCACATCCCATGGGTTGCAAGGTCAAATACACCGGCAGTTAAGGATTGCCCGTCCGTTGCCGGGGGGTAGGCTGCACGAGCCGCCGGGCAACCGGCCGGCCAAGATAAATGACAGACTCCGGTTTTTCCGGAACATAACCCGGCTTATAGCTTTTCTGACCCGTAATGACGGTGTGTCAATTCAGTTAATTAATTGACACACCGCACTTTCTTCTTGATATATTATTTCCCTTATTAATTTGTCGCGACTAATTTGGTCATACCCTCTTTTTTCACTAATTTTGTATCAAAATCCTATAAAGGACTGTAACTATAGAAAGATCGATGGAAAACACCGACCGTGAATATAAAATCGGGTTTATCGGATTAGGGTATGCCGGTTTCCCGATGGCTTGTCTTTTCTCTAAAAAATATAAAGTAAAAGGATTCGACCTCTCTCAAAGGAGAGTGAAGGAACTCCAGAAAAAAATAGATCATTGTGGAGACGTTGCCGATGAAGATATCCGCAAGATGTTTGAGAACGGTGCCGTCATTACCAACAATCTTGCCGACCTGAAGGATTGCAACGTCTATATTGTGGCTGTTCCCACCCCGGTGGATAAGAATTTCAAACCCGACATAACCTACATATCCAATGCCAGCAGTGAAGTGGGCAGTATCCTGAAAAAAGGGGATATCGTGGTGTTTGAGTCAACAGTCTATCCCGGTGCCACCGAAGAGATATGCGTGCCCGTGATGGAGGAAGTCTCCGGATTGAAATTCAACAAGGATTTCTTTGTGGGCTATTCGCCTGAAAGGATCAATCCGGGCGACCGCGAGCACACTCCACAGAACATGGTGAAAGTAACTTCCGGCTCCACTCCCGAGGCATCTGCCATCATCAACGAGATATATTCCAATGTGCTAGGCGACGATCTCACCTATCCCGTTTCGTCGATAAAGGTGGCGGAGGCATGCAAGGTAGTTGAAAACACGCAGCGAGACGTGAACATTGCCTTTATCAACGAGATTTCAAAGGTTCTCAACGAGTTTGGCATTGACACTAACGAGGTGATCGACGCGATGAACACCAAATGGAACGCCCTCGGATTCCGTCCGGGCCTTGTGGGTGGCCACTGCATTGGGGTGGATCCTTACTACCTGATAGAAAAGGCGAAAGATAAGAATGTAGATACAAAGCTCATCAGCACGGCAAGGAAAGTCAACAACACCATGGCGGAATATGTGGTTGACAAAGTTGTCAATGAGCTTCACAAACGGTTAGGGCCCGACCTGAAAAACGCGAGGGTGCTGATATTGGGATTCACATTTAAGGAAAACTGCCCCGACCTCAGAAACACAAAGGTTTACGACGTCTATAAAGATCTTAAGAAGATCACGCAACACGTCCAGATCTATGACCCGATGGTAGATAATGAATTGGCACGGGGTTTGTATAACATAAATGTGAACACAAAGTTAAGACACATAACAAAACACAAGTACGACGCCGTGGTCCTATGCGTGTCGCACGACAATTTCAGGGACCTGAACTTGAAAGACCTTCTCACTGAGAAAGGGTTTGTTTACGATATCAAAGGATTTTTCCCACATTCGATGGAAAAATTTGTGGATATTGAAAGGATTTAATAATTTTACAACTACTTCAAAGTTGAAAAGAAAAAACGATATGAAATTTACAGTTAAATCATTATTAATCGGAGGAGTTGCGTTTGCATTAGCTTCTTGTGCTTCTGACGACATCTCGACTTCCAATCCCGGGAATGGCAATGTGGATGTAGAAGACAATGTATTGAATACGGCCTCAGTTCTTATCGGTCAATGGGGACAGTCGCGTGTTTCAAACGTTGATACATGGAGTATGCCAAAAACTCGCAGCTATGACGATTGGAAAGACAAAATGAATTTTGTCCAAGAAACATTACTTGATGGGATTGATATTACAAAACAAGGATTTGATCAAAACGCAGAGACTTATGTGGTGCCAGAAGACTTCTCTGGTTCATTGTCCTTTGGCTGGCAGGCCAATCTGAATAACATTAAGAATCTTGTAATTTATGGTGAACTTACCGATCTTAATGATATTAATCTGAAAGAGGGTATCTCAATTTATGTTGTGGGTAAATATTCTCCTACAAATTTTGGTAATAATGCTAATAACATAAATGTTTATGTTTTCCCTAATGGGGAGTTTACAGCTCAGAACATTGGGACAAATAACAGTACAGTTTTTAATGCGGGAACCGTTAATTTTATCAACGGTTTGGATGGATCTAAGATTAAAGAAATTTATAACATAGGTGAACTTAATTTTGGGAATCAAAATACTTGGCATAATTTAAGCAATGATGTTTCCATCTATTCTGAAGGAGGTATGATAACTTTCCTTGGCCAAGGAGTTTCATTTATGTCTGAAGCTGAAATAAACAGTCAGGTTTATTTTGATGTTAACCAGCTAACATTTCAAAGTAATACATCCAAAACAATATGTAGCATTGAATTCAATGGAACAATTGAAGTTCCTGATAATGGTCTGATAGTTTCACATATCAAAGCAAAGGAATTGAAATTCAATGGACATACAATCAATCTTTTGCCTAATGCAATGATTGATGTTGAAACATTGAGGATGGAAACTAATGCCAATAACGATAGATTAATTGGCTACGAAGGCTCAACTGGTATTGTAAAGGCTAAAGATATTTATTTTAATAACGGTTGTGGTTTCGAAACATCTTTTAGCCCAAATATAAATTTCCAAATCACTGGAACTGTCTATAATAATTTCAATGGAAGTAAGAGTTGGTCAATTTCAGACTATTTGGAACAGGAAGCCGGCGAAAACCTGAAAGCTCGCTTTATTTCAGGTGAAATCGAATACACACCCTCATGCGGTATTGTTGAAGAAGAAAATCCGACCCCTGATCCGGAGCCTACGCCACTTCCAACCCTTGAGTTGATAACTTCTGTTGAGGCTCCTACTCATGACCATGATTCTGACAAAGAAAATGGCAGACATCTTTCTGCGACCTCAATCGATTGGGACGGAAATACAAATACAATTTATGTTTCATATCATATGAGAGGCACCAACTGGGGCAATGATTCCTATGATAAGGACGATACAGAGGGTTGTATAGAAACTTGGAAATTTAACACCACTGAGGATTCTCAAACAGAGATTCAGCTTGGCAAATACATGTGGACCAATGAATTCGATTTCAACCATCTGATTATTGACGGCTCCGATATTGTAACTGTCGGCAGCATGGAGAAGAAGGGTGCAATTATTGGTAAGATTCCTAATACTTTTGCAAACTTTGAATTAACTGATGATGATCAAAACACATATTCCGCTGATCTCACATATAAAGTTCTCACAACCGACGTGAAATTATATGGAGACTATGAGAATGAATCCGGAAACGTCACAAATCAATTTATCGATTATGAGGATGCCGGAGATGGAAACTGCCTCATCAAGGTTGGAAACGAATATTATGTTGCTACGTATAAAGGTTACGGAATCGTTGATGCCACCACTCTTAAAACAAAGAAAGAAAACGGAACTCCTGTCTTTGTAAGCACTCCGGGTTCAGCAAAACATATCATTAATAATAATGGAGAGATTGCTGTCCTCTACCTTAACAGTCGTCCGGAAACAAATGCTGCAGAAAACAGATCAGATGCTACTTTGGCAACTTTCTCAACAACAGGTTTCCCCTATGATCCTACCACCACTACACTTCAGAGTTTTATTCAGCCTGTGGATGGCAAGAATGTGCTTGCCAACTTTAACGGAAATTACTTTGCATGCATGGGTAAAGGTGGATTGAACATAGCAAACCAGATTTATAATTTTGGTGAAGATGGTGAAGAACCTGTGAATGGAATTGACATTGATAGTGATTTTATCTATCTGGCTGTTGGAGGACATCTCCGTGTGCTTGATGTCAATAATCCTGCCAACGAAATAGCAAGCTATCACTTGCCAAATATGTCTTCCAACTTCATAAAAGTTGTAAACTACAATGGCGAGAAATATATCATCGTTGCTTACGGTCAGGCCGGTGTGAAAGTTTTCAGACTTAAGAACGTGTAAAATTCTAAATTTCATATCAATATGTGGCAGGGGTTGTCGGTTGAGACAACCCCTCACTTTTTATATAGGAGGCGAAGTCTTCCGACTTCGTCACACACACACAGCTAAGAAAAACAGATAAAAATAGGAGGCGAAGTCTCCCGACTTCGTCACTCACACAGCTAAGAAAACAGATAAAAATAGGAGGCGAAGTCTTCCGACTTCGTCACACACACAGCTAAGAAAAACAGATAAAAATAGGAGGCGAAGTCTTCCGACTTCGTCACAGACATAGCAAGGGAAACAGATAAAACAAAAAAAGAGCAAAACATTGATTTTTCAATGCCTTGCCTCTTGTCGGGGTGAAAGGATTCGAACCTTCGACCCCCTGCTCCCAAAGCAGGTGC
>JAFLTM010000008.1 GCA_022509225.1 Muribaculaceae bacterium | reverse complement strand
AGTCAGACAAAGCCTATACTGTTCACACTTCCGACTCGCTCTATCTTTCTGTCTTAAATTATTTTAACCGCAGGAAATCAGATCCTCTGTATCCCGAAGTTCTTTATTACGGAGGTAGGGTCTATAGTGATTTGGGGGATTACCCTACAGCCCTCGATTATTTCCAAAATGCATTAGATTTTCTTGCGGACAACCCTGACAATCCTAATCTTAAAGCCACGATACTTAGCCAGACAGGAAGGCTCCTAAATACAATGCGTCTTAGGAGTCAAGCTTTACCCTATCTTAAAGAAGCTGTAAGAATGGACAGCCTTTTGAATGATTCAGTCAACCTGCCATTCGACCTTCAGCTACTTGGGTCCCTATATATGAACATAGGTAAATATAAAGAGGCGGAAAGCAATGTCAGAAAAGCCTTGGAGTTGATTCAACCCAGTGATACAGTAAGTACGGCTATTATGAAAATATACTTAGCTGCCATAAATCATATGAAGGGAGACGACTTATCGGCATTAAATATTATTGAAACTATTCCACAAAATTTGAATGACGAGGAAACCGGAGAATTCTTTTATTCATATTCCACTGACATTTATTATAATGTCGGAAATCTGGATTCCGCATATAACCATGCTAAAAGACTTTTGAGGAGCCATAAAAAAAGTTGGGGGATCACGGCTCATAAAGTGCTTCTTAGTGAAAAAATGCGAGGAAGATTGCAAAAAGAAGAACTCAATGAATTACTCAATAATTATTTAATCTTGCTAGAGAATTATTACAATCAAAATACCAAGGAGGCTATTATAAATCAAAATTCTATATACAATTATTCACGTTATGAAAAAGAAAATCTAAATCTTCAAATGAGGTCCAGGAGGATCTTGACGGGATGGCTGATAACCATAATTATAGCCGTAGCTGCTGTCGCACTCGTAATATTTTTGCGTTATAAGCAGATACAACATAAAATACAGTATCTTCAAACTCTTGAAAAGATCGAGAGGTTAAGAGCCCAACTGGGTATTACAGAGGAGGAATCCAGGACGTCTGTCTTTGATAATTTAAAGGAAATAAAGGCGAAATTGGAAAAATATAATGAAGATTTGAAGAAAGGCATAAACAAGGAGAAACCAAAACAAAGTCTATACATAAACACAGAAGGCTATAAAATTATAAAGGAATCCGTTGAAACAGGAAAAAACATAGGTGATTCATCATCGAATTGGGCCATAATAAAAGAATCCTTCAATCAGATCACCCCGGATTTTTTCAATGTACTGGAGAAACTTACAAGAACCGATTTGGCAGAAGAAGAAAAGCGTATGATTATACTGATACGTTACGGATACGGCACCTCAGCCATAGCAGATATCGTTTCAAAAGGTAAGAGCACTATTTCAGAGCGAAAGACAAAACTTACAAAAAAGCTTTTTGGCACTAATTTTGGGGTAAAAGACCTTGAAGTCATAATCCGTTTATTATGAGAATATTATTGGATTATATTTGTACGGAATCTTTTCGGCAATTCAATTCCGAACAAATTCCGAACAAATTTTCATAGGAAATATGGAGATGGATCATAGTTTTGTAAACAAAAAAAATACATATGAAAAACCATCGTTTATTAATTTTGATTGTGTCGTTATTATTCATGACTACGCCCATTTACTCAGATACCATAGAACTTATTGAAGGAATTGAAAATGAGAAAGAGAATCCAAGCAGGGGTCATCGTTCCCTTCCAATTTATTGTGAAATTAACTTTGAGGAGGAGACAATTTCCGGACCTTCAATTCTTGATTATATTACGGATTATGAGATTTGGGATGAGAGCGGAGAATCTTGTTTTTCTGTTTCCTATGATGGAAGCTCATTTGTTCAGACACTGAAGATGCTTCCAACTCCAGGCATATATTCAATTGTATTGAGGGGTCCTGATGTGGTTTTGTCAGGATATATTCAATTTTAATTTCCTTATTCATGAAATATTTTGTTTACCGGCTTGCTTATAGCCGTTCTTGGGACAGTATCACTGACAGTCGCAAAACCTTTCCAACAAACCAAGGCATCAAACCTTATAGTTGCTAATATTGAAGCTTTGGCCGACATTGAATTACAACCAGGCATATGGGTTGTTTCATTTATCAGTGAAGATGAATGGCAATGTACCCATGGTGGGAGGTTTGCTTGTCCTGGAACCGTATTCTAAAGATTCTCAATATAAAAAATAAACACATATTGTTGTTCTCAAATAATTTTTCTAAATTTGTGATTATTAAAGAAAAATGAAAAAACAATTTAAAACTTTTAAAATACTCTTTGCCTTATGTCTCTCAGTTTTTTTGTTTTACAATTGTAAAAGAGATGAAGTCCCGGAGAGTGTTGACATTGTTGAGATAGATTTAAAAAACGCCCTTCCTTTGGCTGAAAATATCCGGAGCATAAATGTCCAGCTATTAAGCGATTCAGGGTTTAATGATTTTCCCGGTAAAATTTCTAAAATTGAATGGCTCAGGGACACGTTGGTTGTTATGGATATGTTCAAAGCCCCCGGAGTGTATCTTTATGACACCAAAGGTAAGCAGATAGGCTCTTACACAAAAAGAGGAAACGGGCCGGAGGAGTTTATCAACATATTTGATATTTCGGTCAACGACGAACAGATATCGATACTGGAGAATGACCCGGACGGAAATATAATAAATCTAGACCATAACCTCAATTTCCTTAACAAAAAGAAGACAGAATCCCAGGCCAACCACTTCATCCTCACGGATAATGGGAGCGTATGGATAGAAAAGGGAAACGGGGCTAACGGCAACGATGACAAACTGGTGTATTATAAAAAAGGAAAGAGGAATGAGGTACTAAAAATACCGGAAGAAATCCAGGATGTGACCTTCACAAGTTATAATGTGTTTTCGCGGGTTAACAATGATACGGTGCTCTATCTTCCTCCGGTTGAAAACAGGGTTTATGTTTGTTATGACGGGCAGGCCAAGGTTTTATGTGAATTCGACTTCAATGGCTTATGGCCGGATTTTTCCAAGATAGAGAAGAGCGATGTCTTCACCATGTTCCACCAAATCCACGACGGAGGCTTGGTTCATAATCCGCTTTCCATATTCAACGATGGTGAGACAATCCTGTTTACCTTTTTTCAAAACGATGACTTGTATCTTTATATTTTTAACATGAAAGATCTGTCGTCCAAAGGGTTCTATAAATTGGATAAGGCCAGCCTTGAAAATGTCGGTTCGATTCTGGGAATTAAAAATGGCCAGTTAATTTTTGGAGAGGCTGGAAAACTTGTTTATGTCACCATATAAATGCCAATACCATAGGAATAAAATTAAAAAATAGTGCCGAGTATTTTCCCCGGCACTATTTTGAAATGAAAGATGTTTGTTGAGAAAAGTCAGGTTCTGAATTCTTGTTTATTCTTTCTTATAATTTTTATTGCAAATTGCTATCTTA
Organism: Muribaculaceae bacterium; assembly: GCA_022509225.1. Classification (GTDB taxonomy): domain Bacteria; phylum Bacteroidota; class Bacteroidia; order Bacteroidales; family Muribaculaceae; genus Lepagella. The sequence continues at coordinate 38,195 of JAFLTM010000008.1, read as the reverse complement.
CAGGAAATAGTTCCTTCATGCGATTGCATTACTGTGATTGTGGATACTATTACTCTGACTTCAAACCAAGTGAATCGACTTGAGGTGAAATTCAAATCAGACTCAATTGAAAGTTCCTTTCGAAAACATATAGACATTTTTTTACAAAGAAAAAGACAATCCGGAACGACTTGTAGTTTACGGATATCTCAAATAGTCATAATCTATAACTTTAAATAACAAAAGATATGAAGAAAATTTTGTTTACCGGCTTGCTTATAGCCGTTCTTGGGACAGTATCACTGGCAGTCTCAAAGCCTTTCCAACAAACAAAAGAATCAAATATAATATTGGCTAATATCGAAGCTTTAGCTGATGATCCAGAATCAGCAAGATATGCCGAGGTGACAAGAAGAACGGTTACAACAGTATATTCAGATGGTACTATAAGTGTAGAGATAGAGATATTATGTACAGGTAATGGATCTTTGCCATGTATTTAAAGAGAAATTCCAACTCAAATCATTTTGCGATAATTTTCCTTTTCCTTTTCCTTGTCTGTTTTATTAGTTGTAAGGTAAAAGATGATGGAAAGGATGGTAAGGGTTTCGTGACAATAACCATACCTGACAAAAATGATAAAATTACAGCTGAACAATTCGATTCAATTTTTGAATATAACAGATATATAATTCCAGAAATTTCAGATAGTTCCATGTTGGGAAAAATTAATAAGGTCTATCTGATAGGAGACACCCTGTTTGTTATGCATGGATCGCAGTTTATAACGAGTTATGATTCCAATGGGAAATATATCCGAAATTATTCACACATAGGTCAAGGTCCCGGGGAATATCCCGTTTTAAACGATATGGATATTAAGGAGGGTTTCATTTATATCCTTTCTGGAAACAAAATCTATAAATACACAACAGACGACCGGTTTATGGGCACCATAAATCTTGAAAATGCCTCTAAGGGCTTGTCTGTGATTCCGAGTGGTATAGCCTTGAACAACGGTTTTGCCTATGCAAACGAATCAACCAAGGATAACTACAGCTATTCATTCAAGGGAAAGGAGCAAAACTTCAATCAGATTCCTTTTAATCCCATTATGACAGGTTTATCCTATTCATTTAACGGGCAGACAGGTAAATTCTTCGAGTCAAAAGACGGCGTTTTTACTTTTTTTCCATATAACGACACTATATATCAGTTGGATATGGATAAAGGGAAATTGAAGCCTTTGCTGGATATAAAGATAGGAACCTCAAAACGCAATATAACACATTATGCAACTCAAGAAGAAATAACTAGCATTCAAAATTCAACTGCACCGGATATTATAAATGCGCCATACATGTGGGATGACAAATTGTTGTTTGGGTATGTTTCCGACAGACCAAAAATTGCATTGGTCTCCTTTGAAGGCAAAGTGATTGCAAATGGTTTTTTAGGGCTGGACTCTAAAAAATTACCCATCACTTTCATAGATCTACATGACAACCCCGACAATAAAGAAGTACTGAGCATAATTCCTTCTGATTTTGTACAGGCAATTGCTAGTAATGCCGATAACTTACGGGATTCTCCATTGCTTAGGGAATTGTCAGAAAAGATGAGTGAGGAATCAAATCCGGTATTTGTCTTTTATAAGATAAAAATCTAATAATAAGGTTTTTAAATAGAAATAATAAATTGATAGTTAGAAACAGTGCCAAGAACTAATCTTGGCACTATTTTGAAATAAAAGATTTTTGTTGTGAAAAGTCTGGTTCTGAATTCTTGTTTATTCTATTTTATAGCCCAAAGATAAGTTTACAAGAAATAGATTATTTTTGCTAAATAAACCCAAAATTCAAAGTCACGAAGTGTTCCTAAAACCTAAAGTGATGAAAAAATTAACCCTTATCATATTTTTATTCGTTTTCCTGTTTGCTTGTTCAGATAAAAACGGGGACAAGCAAACTGAGAACGAGGAAATCAAGACATCATCCCCGGATACCAAGGCTCAGGTGGATACAATGTACTTGGTGCCCACAGTTTTCTCGGCAAATGTCGTCAGCAACGGCAAGGTTCATGCCGGTGAATTCGCCGACCTGTCTTTCCGCGGACCTGATATAGTGGCAGAAGTGCTTGTGCACAACGGTCAGCACGTAGAGAAAGGTCAAAGGTTGGCCTCGCTTGATACATACAAGCTTGAGAAACAACTGAAACAGAACGAAACAGACATAGCCCAGGCAAAATTAGAGCTACAAGACGTGCTAATCGGACAGGGATTCGATCCGGAAAAGATGTCACAGATTCCGGCCGAGGTAATGAACCTGGCAAGAGTCAGAAGCGGTCTCGACAAGGCTGAGGCAAGTTATCAGACCACCAAAAGGGAAATAGAGGAAGCAATCCTAAAGGCACCATTCAGCGGAGTCGTGGCGAACGTAAACCTTAAGCGACATTCTCTTTCGCCCGCAAGCGAGCCGGCGATGAGGATTATCAGCGACGGAGCAATGTCGATTGAATTTCCTGTGCTCGACAGTGAAATCGGGCTTGTGAAAATCGGAGACACGGTTGATGTCATGCCGTTTTCAACTTCGGAAACCTACATTGGTAGAATAGTCGAGATAAACCCCGTTGTCGATGAAAACGGTCAGATCAAAATCAAGGCCAACCTTGACAAAAGCACGGGACTAATCGACGGACTCAACGCCCGGGTCAAAATCAACCGGGAGTTGGAAAGCTCCCTGGTGATTCCCAAAAGTGCCGTTGTGTTGCGAAACGGCCGACAGGTGGTCTTCACCCTCAAGGATGGCAAAGCATATTGGAACTATGTAGCGACTGGTGCCGAAAATCTTGACAGCTATGTGGTTGAGGATGGTCTGCAATCCGGACAAACAGTCATTATAAACGGCAACGAAAATCTGGCTCACGAATCCCCGGTCAGCTTCGCACAATGATCAAATTCCTGATTCACCGGCCCATAGCCGTACTTATGGCTTATCTCGCCCTCATAATCGTGGGGGTGGTGACCTTTTTCACCCTTCCGGTTTCTCTATTGCCCGACATATCCATCCCCCACATCACAGTGAAAATAACCGAGGGTAACTATTCAGCCAGGGAATTGGAAACGAGTGTGGTCACCCCCGTCCGTCGTCAGTTGATGCAGGTCAACGGACTTGAGGAACTCAAAAGCGAGACCCGAGACGGTTCGGCAATAATCAAACTAACACTTGACTACGGAGTAAACACTGACTTTGCATTCATCGAGGTGAACGAGAAAATCGACGCGGCCATGAACGCATTGCCCAAAACCATCTCCCGTCCAAAGGCCGTGAAGGCAAGCGCAACCGATATCCCGGTTGTCTATGTCCATGTCACATCAAAAGAAGACGACGACAACTTCCTTGAACTCAGTGAACTAACCGACGAAATTGTGAGAAGACGATTGGAGCAACAACCGGAAGTGGCGATGATTGACATAACGGGAGTGCCGGAGCGTCAACTACGTATCGTTCCGAATCAGTCTGCAATGAAGAGTGGCGGAATCACCACGGATGAAATCGAAGATGCGTTGGAATCGGCAAATGTGGAGCCCGGAAGCATGACAGTGCGTGACGGACATTATGAATACGACATTCACATTTCCAACACCCTGACCACTCCGGAAGATGTCAGGAACATACCAATTGTAAAAGAGGGAAGGATTTTCACTATCGGTGATTTCTGCGAGGTCGACATCAAGGAGACTGAACCGACAGGCTATTCCTACCATAACGGTAAAAGGGCTGTCACAATGGCCGTTATCAAACAGGCCAACGAAAGCATGGACAATCTTGAGAAGGCCGTCGACAGCAGTATCGACTACTTTTCCGGGCTCTATCCGGAGCTGCAGTTTTCTAAGAGTCGCAGCCAAACCCAATTGCTGGATTTCACAATCAGCAATCTGGAGCAAAACCTCATTTTAGGCCTTATCCTCGTATTCCTTGTCTGCGCACTGTTCATGCGTAGCGGCCGGCTGCCGGTCATAATCGGAGTGACGGTGATGGTAGCGGTGGTCATGACCTTCCTGTTGTTCTACCTTTTCCACATTTCCATCAACATCATCTCACTGGCCGGTTTGATTCTGGCAGTCGGCATGATGATCGACAATTCCGTGATTGTGGCAGAAAACATCACCCAATACCGCCAACGACACCACACGCTTGAGGAAAGCTGCATCCAGGGAACCACCGAGATGATAACCCCGATGTTTAGTTCCTCACTCACCACCATAGCAGTGTTCGTGCCACTGGTATTCATGAGCGGTATCGCCGGGGCCATCTTCGCCGACCAGGCTTTTGCAATCACAGCAGGTCTGGCTTCTTCTTATGTGGTCGGCATAACACTCCTGCCTGTTCTTTATTTCCTCTTAATGAAAAGAGTGAAAAAACATGAACTGGAGGAGATCACTGATATAACAGAAAATCCGAAAACCACCCAACCGTTGATAATCCGATGGTATGACTGGGGTATCAACTTTGTTTTCTCCCATAAATTCATCACCTTGGTTTTCACTCTTTTGGCAACCTTCGGATGTATCGGGTTGTTTTTCGTCCTGAAAACTGAAAGGATGCCAAAAATCGACAGTGCTGAAACCATAGTCAATATTGAATGGAACGAAAACGTCAACATCGACGAGAACCGGACAAGAACAAACGAACTTCTCGAAAAACTCGCACAAGCAACCGAGGAAAACTCCGCTTTCATCGGATTGCAAGACTTCCTTGTTGATGCCTCGGATGAGAAATCAACGTCGGAAGCTGAGATTTATCTCAGAGTCGACAATCCTTCACAGCTTGATGAGATCAAAGCCCACGCTGAAAACCTGATAAAGGAGAGTTACCCCAAGGCAAAAATTTCCTTTTCAGCTCCCGAAAACGTTTTCGAAAAAGTGTTTTCCTCGGATGAAAAACCTTTGGTGGCCCAAATATCGATAAGAAACACCTCTTCGGAAAACAGCATTAAAAAGATTGAAGAAATGGCGGGGAAGGTGGAGCAAAACATCAGTCAACCTGTGGAAAGAATTCCTCTTCGGGAAAGAACCGAGCTTATCATCGACAATGAAAAACTGGCCCTCTATCATGTCAGCTCGCAGGAGGTGATGAAAGCCCTCCGGGTCGCTTTTAAAGGTAACCAAATAGGGACATTGAGGTCTAACCGGGATTATATTCCAATTCAAATAAAGGAAGATTCCACAAGTCTTAGGAAAACCCTTGAGGAAACTCTTGTCGCGACAATTCCCGACAAAGAGGGCAATTTCACCCATATACCCTTGAAAAGCCTTTTGAAATCAAGAAAAACATCAGATTTCAAAACCATAACGGCAGGAAACGGAGGGGAATATATTCCGTTGGAATTCGACTCTGACAAGAAGGGAGCAGACAAAATTATGGATGTGATAATGGATATTTCCGTTGGGGACCGCAATGTCGACGCCGTTTTCACCGGCTCACTCTTTTCCAATATGGAAATGATGAGGGAACTCATAGTTATCCTTCTTATATCTCTGCTGCTGATGTATTTCATACTTTGCGCACAGTTCGAGAGTTTCTTCCAACCCCTGATAGTGCTGATTGAAATACCCATCGACGTCACATTCGCGCTTATCTCCCTCTGGATTTTCGGTCAAACCCTCAACGTCATGTCCGCCATCGGCATCATTGTCACATGCGGTATAGTGGTCAACGACTCAATCCTTAAAATAGATGCGATCAACGAGTTGCGTAAAAAGGGAATTGAAATGATTAAGGCAGTGCATCTCGCCGGTCAGAGAAGACTGAAATCCATACTGATGACCTCCCTGACCACCATTCTGGCGATGGTGCCTGTGCTCTTCACCTCCGACTTGGGTTCCGAACTTCAACGGCCTTTGGCAATCGCCATGATAGGCTCCATGATTATCGGAACTCTTGTCAGCATCTTTGTAATCCCTCTCCTCTATGTCTTAAAATACAACCGAAAACAATGCGTGTCCTGAAAATCTTATCCGTAATAATTCTGCTGTCGGTTTCCTATCAGAGTCAAGCCGGGGACAAACGGGTTCTTTCCCTGCAAGACGCAGTCAAGATGGCAAACGACAGTTCCCTATCAACCTTCAGATACCGGAATTTTTACAACGCCGGCTATTGGCAATGGCGAACATTCAAGGCCAACCGACTTCCTTCCGTATCCCTGAACCTTCTTCCTGCGGAATATTACAGATACATAACCCAGAGATACAATTACGATGAAAACATCGACGTGTTTCGTCCCCAACAGATGTTTAGCGCTTCAGCGGGGCTGAACATAACCCAGAACGTGGATTTCCTCGGCGGAACACTTTACGTTGAGAGCGACCTTGAGTATATGCGAAACTTCGGGGAATATTCCTCAACCCAGTTTTCCACGGTTCCCGTGAGAATCGGTTACTCCCAGCAATTGCTCGGGTTCAATCAGTTCAGATGGGACAGAAAAATTGAGCCGATCAAATATGAAAAGGCACGGCAGGAGCTTGTTTTCAACATGGAAACGGTTTCTGAAACAGTGGTCGAACTCTTTTTCAATCTCGCAATGGCCCAGACCGAATACAGGTTGGCAGAAGAAAACGTGGCTTCCTGCGACACCCTTTATGCAATCGGGGAAAGAAGATTCAAGATAGCCTCAATCTCCCAGGACGAACTCCTGACACTTAAATTAGACAAGATTAACGCCGATAACTCGCTTGAAAACGCCCGCATAAGTATAAAGAAAGGGATGTTTGCATTGGCCTCTTATCTCGGAATCGACAAAGACAGTGAAATCGAGGTGATAATCCCCGGTAAACCCGCTCTCTTTGAAATCCCACTCGATTTGGCTATAGAAAACGCGCGGAAAAACAATCCCGAACTGACAGGACATCGTCAGACCATACTTGAGGCACAAAGAGAAGTGAGCCGCACCGGTATCCAAAAATATTTCAATGCCAACCTGAATGCAAGCGTTGGATTCAATCAGGTGGCACCGACATTCCCACAATCCTATCGGAACCTTCTTCAACAAGATTTGGTGTCGGTCAGCATATCTTTCCCGTTGCTCGACTGGGGAGTGAAGAAGGGACAGCACAACATTGCCAAAAACAATCTAAACGAGGCACAAATCGCGGCAAAACAACAGGAACTGGAACTGGAGCAAGAAGTTATGATGACAGTCAACGACTTTCATACCCAGACGCGCCTTATCGAGAGTGCCCAGGAAGCCTTGGATCTTGCAGACAGGGCATACTACCAGACTCGACAGAGATTCATTATCGGAACTGCTGATATCAACAGCCTGACACTTTCCCACAACCGGCAGCAAGAGGCGAGCAAGAATTACATCACCGCAATGCAAAATTACTGGGCTAATTATTTCAAGATAAGAAGGCTGACGCTCTATGATTTTGAGTTTGACATGCCCATAACCGTTGATTTCGATAATATTCAGGGAGTCCGCTGAATTTATGAGGAAACCGAAGGCAAGAATACCCTCTTTTTCGGTCATCGTAGTTTTCATCGCGGTGGCTCTTTTGGGATGTTTCCTTGCTTTTCGCCTTCCGGTCAAACTTTCCCCTTCTGAAAATCTTCCGTCTTTGACCGTCAGTTTTACGATGAACGGTTCTGCGCGGACTGTGGAGTCCGAAATCACCAACAGGCTGGAATCAATGCTTGCAAGGATTCAAGGGGTGGGCAAAATCAGTTCACGCTCCGGTAAGGACTACGGTTACGTTACTTTGGAATTCGACCGGAACGCCGACATGGAGCTGGCCCGGTTTGAGGCTGCCATGCTCGTGAGGCAGCTTTGGGACGACTTGCCCGAATCCGCCTCCTATCCGGAGATTACGCTTCAGCAGATAGACGACGATGCTGCCGGACCCTTCATGAGTTACACGGTCAACGCCGACGAGCCCCCCTCCCAAATACTGACATACGCCGAGAATTATATAAAGCCTGCCCTGTCAAGAATCCATGGAGTCGAATCGGTGGATTTCTCGGGTGCAACACCCAAGGAATGGAGACTAACCTATGACTCCAATCTTTTAGAGTTGTTAGACATAGATATTAGCGATATTCAGGAGGCAACCAAAAACAGAAACGAAAGGGAGTTCCTTCAACCCGGCTTGACCGTGGCGATGACTGAGACAGAGGATTCCCTCAATCTGGAGAACATTGTAGTGGATGACAACAACGGCAGAATAATCACCATCGATAAAATTGCCACCTTACGCCATCTTGACGCAGACCCTCTAAGTTATTACCGCATCAACGGCCTGAATTCACTCTACATGAATATTTCGGCAACGAAGGATGCCAACCAGATCGCATTGAGCAGGGAAATACGGAACACTCTTCAAAGCCTTAAGGAAACCTTGCCGAAGGGTTATTTGATAGACCTGAGCTACGATGCCTCTCAGAGAATAAGCAAGGAACTGGACAACATTTATTTCCGAACGGGACTGACGGTTCTTATTCTCCTGGTTTTTGTCGGTCTCATCACCCTCAACCTCCGCTATCTCCTGATGGTGGCCATAAGCCTGGCAATTAATATTGCTGTGGCTTTCGTTTTCTATTATCTCCTCAAGGTAGAGATCCAATTATATTCGTTGGCCGGCATCACAATTTCCCTTAACCTTATTATCGACAATATCATCGTCATGACCGAGCATATAACCCGTCGCCATGACTTGAGGGCTTTCACAGCCGTACTCGCAGCTACTCTGACAACAATCGGAGCCCTGTCGATAGTCTTTTTCCTTGACCAGAAAACTGTCTTGGGACTGAAGGATTTCGTCTGGGTGGTGCTCATCAACCTTATTATTTCCCTTTTTGTGGCCCTGTTCCTTGTTCCGGCCCTGATAGAAAGAATTGACGTAAGGACACGCCGGTCAAAAGATTCCGGTTCCCCGGTTGTGTTGGATTTGCCCCAGACCTCACTTCTGCGAAAATTCGAATCCAAATTCCTAAGTTTTCTTCAAAGGTTCAGATGGGCTGTTGGTTGTGTGTTTGTTCTGGCTTTCGGCCTTCCGGTCTTTCTTCTTCCCGAAAAGATTGAGGGAGAGGGCTTTTGGTCGAAAACATATAACTCTACTCTTGGCTCCTCACTTTATAAGGAAACAATCAAACCCTGGGCGGATACCTTTTTGGGTGGCACCCTCAGACTTTTTGCTCAGAAAGTCTACAACGGAGAATATTTCTCCCGTAGCAACGAGGAACCGGTGATTTATGTCAACGCAACCCTACCGAATGGTGCAACTTTGGGTCAAATGAACGAACTTATAAGAAGAATGGAGGTCTTTTTGGCGTCAGAGATTGGTATAAAAGAATTCCATACCAATGTCTATAATTCCCGAAGGGCCGGTATACGGATATATTTCAAACCGGATTACATGCACACCAATTATCCTTACGGCCTCAAATCAAAAATAATCTCTCACGCCTTGACTTTGGGAGGGGGGAGCTGGAGCGTCTACGGGCTGCGGGACAATGGATTTAACAATGATGTCGCGGAAACCGCCGGAAGTTCCGGCATCAAATTGTCGGGATATAACTACGACAACCTGATGAAATATGCCGAACAGATAAGGGACTCTTTGTTGACATACAGAAGAATCAAGGAAGTATTGATAAATTCGGAGTTCACATGGTGGAAAGACGATTTCACGGAATTTTACCTTGAAATCGACAAAGAAAAACTCTCCAAAAATAAAATCTCTGTAAACCAATTGTACCAATCTATTACTAGGGAATTGGCAGACGGACTTCCTTCGGGAACGGTGTTGGGACCTAATGGTCTTGAGAACATAAAGCTTTATTCATCGGAAAACAACCGTGATGTCTGGGGATTTATGAAAATCCCGATTAAAATCAACGACAATTACTATAAGCTTGAGGATTTCGCAAAGATTGAGAAGCGTCAGGCTCCCAAAGACATTGTCAAGGAAGACCAGGAATATATAGTCACCTTACAATACGAGTATATTGGTTCATCGAGCCAAGGCAAGAAAGTGCTTGAGGGGATGATAGACAAGGCGAACCTGCTCCTTCCTCTTGGCTATAAGGCTGAGAAAGGTATGGAGTATTGGTACGAAGAGAAAAACACGAAACAATACTGGCTGATTTTGCTTGTTGCAGTCATCATTTTCTTTATTTCCTCGATTTTATTCAATTCATTGCGTCAACCCTTGGCCATTATACTTGTCATACCGGTTTCATTTATCGGGGTGTTTCTGACTTTCTATCTCTTCAACCTAAAATTCGACCAGGGAGGATTCGCAGCCTTTGTCTTGTTGGCTGGAATAACAGTTAACGCAGCCATCTACATTGTAAATGAGTTCAACGCTTTGCGAAAAAAGCATCAGGATTGGACACCAAAGGATTGTTATATCGAAGCCTTCAATTTCAAGATTGTGGCAGTGTTGCTTACTGTTCTCTCAACTGTCTTAGGCTTTATCCCGTTTCTTATCGGCTCAACGAGATTATCTTTCTGGTTCCCCCTCGCAGCGGGAACGATGGGCGGCCTTGTATTCTCACTCCTAGCAATCTTCCTCCTATTACCAATCATGATTCTCCAAAGAAAATAATAACCTGGTTCCAATAGTTAATATTATTCACAACTGACCTAATCTGTTTTGTAAATTTTCCTTTTGATTCTATTATAAAATCAATTTACAATTGTATGCTCATAAAAATGTAAAAAATTACATTTTTATGAGCATACAGAAAGAACAATGTTACTAAAAGATGAATTTTATCGCACGCTCGGACATTGAGCGTATTAGGCCGGTTATAATTGTCAAAAAAATCCGACTCATTAGAGCCGGATTTTTTCAGTTTAACAATATTAATAGTACTTATTGTTTCGTGCTTCCTCAATCTTCCTGCTGTGTTTCGGCGTATTCTTTCAAGAGTTTTTCCTGAACATCTCCCGGCACAAGTTCGTAGGAAGAGAACTGCATTGAGAATGAACCCCTGCCACCTGTGATAGAGCTTAGGGATGTGGCGTAAGACGACATCTCCTTTAGAGGTACTTTTGCATTCAGTTTGGGGATTCCACCTTCAGAATCTTGATCCATAATGATGCCTCTACGTCCGTTGACATCTTTCATCACGTCTCCCATGGTATCTGCCGGAGTGATGACTTCCACGTCATAAACGGGCTCAAGAATCTTTGGATTGGCAGCCTTAAATGCCTGTGAGAAAGCGTTTCTTCCTGCAAGACGGAAAGAGATTTCATTTGAATCAACAGGGTGCATCTTGCCGTCGTAGATCATGACTCTTACGTCACGTGCGTATGAACCGGTGAGTGGACCTTGTTCCATCCTGTCCATAAGACCCTTGACAATTGCCGGTATGAAGCGTGCATCAATGGCACCCCCGACAATGCAGTTATAGACCACGAGTTTGCCTCCCCAATCCAATGGTATCTCCTGTTTGTCACGAACATTGAGCTTGAATTCCTGACCTCCGAATTTATAAGTGTCGGGTTCGGGCATGTCTTCTGTGTATGGTTCTATAATCAGATGGACTTCACCGAACTGACCTGATCCACCGGATTGTTTCTTATGCCTGTAATCAGCTCTTGCGGCCTTGGTTATGGTTTCGCGGTAAGGAATCTTAGGCTCAATAAACTCAATGGGAAGTTTGTCGTTGTTTTCCACACGCCATTTAAGAGTGCGAAGATGGAATTCTCCCTGACCCTTTACAAGAGTTTGCTTTAACTCTTTACTTTGTTCCACAAGAATGGTTGGATCTTCCTCATGCATACGCGTGAGGATACCCATAAGTTTTTCAGCATCACTCTCCGACAGCGGTTTTATTGCACGGATATATCTCGGAGCCGGATATTTGATGAAATCGAATTGATAGTCACATCCTTTTGCATCAAGGGTGTTACCTGTCCTGACATCTTTCAATTTTACTGCAGCGCCGATATCACCTGCCTCAAGTTGGTCGGCTGCATTTCTAATCTGACCGGAAACCGTGAAAATTTGTGCAAGACGTTCTTTACCACCTCTTGACACATTTTCAACGTCATCGCCTGTTTTAAGAGTTCCGCTCATTACTTTGAAGTAAGACACTTCACCGATGTGAGGTTCAACAGAAGTCTTGAAAACGAATAAAGAGAGCGGGCCTGCTGAATCAGGTGTTACTTTTGTGCCATTGACAGTTTCAGGTGCCGCCACTTCTTTTGGAGAGGGACAGATGTTTCCGAGGAATTCCATCATTCTTCTAACTCCCATATCCTTGATTGCGCTTACAATAAACACGGGATAGATTTTCCTGTCGACAAGACCTTTCTTAAGTCCGGTTCTTATTTCATCCTCTGTGAGTTGTTCGTCGTTGAAGTATTTTTCCATCAATTCCTCATCATTTGAAGCGGCAGCCTCAAGCAATGCATCGTGAAGTTCTGTAGCCTTGTCAAGTTGGTCGGCCGGAATATCGGAAACTTTGGGTACGCCACCATCGGGGCCCCATTCGTATTTCTTCATGAGGAGCACGTCGATCATTGAATGGAAATTTGTTCCGGCATCCAAGGGATATTGCACAGGCATAACATTCTGACCGAAATGTTCTTTAAGTTGGTCGATAAGATTGTCAAAATCAACTTTTTCACCGTCCATGCGGTTGAGGGCAAAAACCACCGGTTTGTTCAGTTTGTTTGTCACACGGAAAATATTCTGCGTGCCAACTTCCACACCGTATTCGGAATTAACGACAATCACTCCCGTGTCGCATACACCAAGCGCGGTATAGGCATTTCCGGAGAAGTCTTCTGCACCCGGGCAGTCAACCATGTTCAGTTTTTTGCCATTGAATTCCGTGTTGAAGACAGTGGAAAATACTGAATAACCATATTCTTTTTCAACCGGGAAATAGTCTGAAACGGTATTTCCTCCTTCAATGTTACCCCTGCGTTTAATCACTCCGCTTTCAAAAAGCATTGATTCCGCAAGGGTTGTCTTGCCCGACCCTTTTGAACCGATCAAGGCGATGTTTTTGATTTCGTCTGTCTTGTAAACCTTCATGTTGTATTTTCGATTTTAAGTATTTTTTCTACATTTTGAAGCAAGCCGTGAAATAAATGACTATGACTTCCAAAATTCTTTGCAATTTACTAAAAATCTTTGAGAATTTACATCACGTGGATAAAGTTTTGACTTGTGGATATAGAATAATATGAAACAATATAAATATTTTTGTGAATAAATTGAGGTGAATGAGAAACGGAGGCCTTTACATACACATACCTTTTTGCCATAACAAATGTCTTTATTGCGATTTTTACAGTGGAGGTGTCAGGATAGCAGATTGGGAAAACTATGTGAAGTGTATGCTAAATGAGCTCAAAATAAAAAAGAATGGAATATATTCAGATATAGACCCCTCCACTCTTTACATTGGAGGCGGCACCCCTTCCCTGATGCCAATGGATTATCTGTCTAAACTTATTCAAGGTATTGAAAAGATGTATGGCCATAAAGATTGGAAGGAATTCACCATTGAGATAAACCCTGAAGATATTACTGAAGAAAAATGTAAAGGTTGGAAAAATTTAGGAGTGAATCGTGTAAGTGTAGGAATTCAAAGCCTTGATGATAAGGAACTTAAACGGATTGGAAGAAGACATGATGCCGAAAGTTCGATAATGGCTTTGAAACTAATGAGAAAATACTTTTCAAATGTTTCTGTTGATGTGATATACGGTCTCCCCACTCAAACTCCGGCAAGTTATCTCAAAACCTTGGAGCAACTTGTGGCTCTTGAACCCCAACATATATCGGTGTATTCTTTAACCGTTGAACCGGGCACAGCACTGCATGTTCTGGATCAACAGGGAAAAATTGAGATTCCCGATGAAGAAGAATGGATTAAATTAAATAGAATCGCACCTGATTTTCTGAGGTCTAAAGGATATTTGCGATATGAGATCTCCAACTATTCTTTACCGGGATATGAAGGAAGACATAACTCATCATATTGGGAAGGCACTCCATATATAGGACTTGGGCCGGGGGCACACTCTTTCAACGGATATAATGTTAGGGAAAGCAATTATCCGGATTTGAAGAGATATATGAAGTTATTACAAACAGATGTTCCAACGGGTTACTTTCAGAAAGAGATACTTAATGATGAAGAACTTAGGGAAGAGATGATCATGTTGAGTCTGAGAACTTCTCTTGGACTGGATCTCTTGGAATTTGAGAAAAGGTTTGGAATACAAAAAAGAAATGAGTTGGATAAAAAAGCAGAAAAGTTAATTAAACAAGAACTTTTGCAATTGAACGGGAATAATCTGATTGTAACAGAAAAAGGGCAAAACCTGTTAGATTTGATTAATCGCAGCCTGATTTAAAGATGTAAATATTAGCGTATTTTACCCTCAAAACTGAATTTGCACCCCTATTTCTTTTGTCTATATTATATCTATCTGATAATCATTATTTTATATTAATATTTTGAAAAATGGAGTAAAATATATTTATTTTTCTATAGTATTTTTGTGATATTATTACTGATTATTTAATTTTGTATTCAATATAAGTGTTTAAAAAGCATTCAGATATGACATTCAAAAGAATTGTCGCTCTGTCTTTTATATTCTTTCCGCTATCATATCTTGCCTTCTCGCAAAAAGTTGGAATAAAGACCAATATTTTATCAGATGTTTTCACCACTCCCAGCCTTGGGGTGGAATATCGCGTATCAAATCTTTGGACAATTGACTTTTCTGCACAACTTAATGCTTGGAATATTAACGGGAGACGCTGGAGGCACTGGATGTTGCAGGCGGAGGCCCGCAGATGGTATCGAGAATCATTAAAGGGTTCGTTTTTCGGAGCACATATCATTGTGGGGCAGTTTAATATTGGAAATATTAACACCAAATTTAAATTCTTAGGTACAGACTTTTCCAAGTTAAAAGATAACAGATATCAAGGTTGGGGTGGCGGATTAGGTTTGGCATACGGCTATGCATGGAATCTTGCCAGACATTGGAACTTGGAAGCAGAAGTTGGAATTGGCTGGATTTGCACGCGATATGACAAGTATCCTTGTGCCGAGTGTGGCTCTGTTATAAGAAAAGGTGGAAATCACAACTACTTTGGCCCGACAAAACTTTGCTTCGCCGTAGAATATATTCTGTAAAATATATTTAGAAGAAAGTTGTGAAAAATAGAAAATTAAAAAATATAATTATAAGAAAAATAGAAATATCATGAAACTGATCAAATGTAGCTTGTCTATGGCTCTTGTAGCAGGAATGTTATGGAGCTGTTCGTCAGAAACATCGGAAAATATTGTGCCGGATACAGATCAGACAACTGCTTCAACGAAGACTTTCACGGCAGTTTTCACTGTTCAACTACCATCTGTCAGCTCACGTGTCATAGATGAAGGTGATTTTGATAATCCCACTGATAATGAAGGAAAAGTTGAAAACCTTCAGTTTTTCATCTATAAAAAGGCTGATACCGGAGAAGATGATTATACATGCGTTGGGAGCAGCAGTGTCATTTATCCCGGAACATCATCCGGCACTTCGTCCGATATTGAAAGCACAGCTACGGTAACGGTTCAATTTGATGCGACAGAAAATGTAACAATTTCCGGTAATCAAAGCAGTGGCAATTATTTCGGACTCTGTGTGGTGAATGTGCATGATGGATTCTCAGTCCCGACAGTCTCTTCAACTTCGCCACAGAAATTCGGAGATTGGAAAACAACCGTCTTGACATTAGGGGAATCAACTAATGGGGAATCAACTAATCCGTTTATTTACGGTGAGTCAGGGAGTGAAAGATTCACCATGACGAATGCCCCCACCTTTACGGGCTCCACGCCTTCAAATATCACGACATTAGTGGCATTAGACGATTCCAAATTCAAAGAGGCACCATCTGTGCCCGGATCGGATGAATCGGCAGGAACTTTCTATGTGCAAAGAGGTGTTGCTAAAGTAAAAGTGGGAGCATCCGATTCAAAAGATTTGACCAAGTTAACTTCATCTATCAATGAGAATCATGCGTTTAAATTAGAAAGCTGGAAACTTGACATAACGAATAAAAAATCTTATCCTGTGCAGGTTGTTTCAAAAGATGCTACAAATCTTACTTGGAATAAGACATGGTCATACACATCCACATCTACCAATATCGACTTCATCCATCTTTGGTGGGGAATTGATCCCAATTACAACAATGGTGATTTTACTGATGTTTCAGAGCATTTTAACACAATTGAAACCAAGGATGTAACAAATACTTTAACAGATGTAGAGTATTGCCTAGAAAATACAATGCACTATGATCAAATGATTCAGAATCAGACCACACGGGTGATTGTCAAAGGTAAATACAAACTTAATAAAGAAAATGACGCTGAATCTTTCGTTGTAAATCCGATTAATAATGTTGTTGTTTCAGTAAAGGATAAAACAATTGAAAGCGTATCGGCCGGTCAACACAAACTTAATGAGGTTGTAAAAAGCGGTGATCTGGCTGAGATAGCAAAGTCATTGTCACTTGACGAAGCTGGGGAGGGAATGGTCGATTTTTATCCCGATGGAGAAACATATTATGTAGTGAGGATCTATCACTTTGATCCTGACAATGAAGCAAAGCTTGATGAAAACAGCAAGGTTACTGTCACTGAAGGAAAAGCCTCTTATGCAGAAGACCATCTTGGACGATATGGGGTGTTAAGAAACAATATCTACTCCATCAATATCAATGGAGTTGCGGGATTTGGTTCTCCGACAATCCCCGAAGCAGGAGAAGAGCCTAACGATAACCCGGAAGTTAAGAAATATAATATGCTCATAGAGATCAAAGTGCTGAAATGGGCTAAACGCAGTCACGATTATACATTGAAATAAATATTCCGATTAAGTTGAGGATCACCTCCTTATTTTTATCGATTTTATTGGCCATTTTAACGGTCGGATGTTCCTTGATCAACGAGGAGCTTGAACCTTGTGCACCGGCACCACACACTTTCACAAAGGTTAATTTTGTCTATGATTACAACATGCAATACACCGATCTTTTCACAGACCATGTTGGGTCGGTGTATCTCTATGTTTTCGATAAAAACGGAACTTACCTGGATCGGCACACCAAACATCGCAGCGAAATGACCCAAGAAATTGATTTTTCCATGACTTTCAATGAAGAGGAATTAGAACCGGGAGAGACCTATCAACTTTTGGCAATAGCACAAGGTAACCACGTTGGGAATTCTTATTCTAATGAAATGCCGGGATTTCAATTGGTAAACCCTATGATTCCCGGAGTTTCAAAAATTGAAGACTACATACTACGGCTGGACCGTAAACACCCGGACGGAACATCGGGAATTGGCGAGTTTGAATACAAGGATATCTATGGGAATACTCAAACAATGATCGACACATTGTGGAGCACCAAACCTGACGAAGCACAGATACTTCGAATTCCGTCAAATTCCTATATTCCATCCTTAGAGCCACAACCTGACAATGAACTTGTTGTCACGATACCGATGATGAGGATAACAAACTCGATTAAGGTTAATCTTGTGCATGATTCTTTCAATAGTGACACCGATACCGAAGCGTTTAAATTCCTTATACATTTCCCTCGTGGCAACGGCAGTATCGGTTTCACCGGAAATGTGCTTCCATACGAAGAACTTTATTACCGTTCCCTCCGTAAGGAACTTATAGTTTATAATGGCGACTCTCAGATTTCCGGAGTTGAATACTCATTAGCGAACCCGTATCAAACAAGAGCAGATGATTCCATGTATTCGATCAGAGCTCATTTTGGAGTTAGCCGCCTTATGACAGATGATGAATCTTCACTTCAGATAAGGGATTCAGAAACGGATGAGATTGTTACGGAGATTACTGACTTTTCAAAATTTCTGGCTCAGGCATTTGATGATACCGGAATGGGAAACCAGGAATTTCTTGATCGTGAATACGACTTTGAAATTTCAATAGGTATCAAAGAGATACCATCTGAATCTGATTCTCCGAAGAACCCTGAACAATCGGGTGATAAAGACCCTGAAGAAGACACACCGGTTCCGGAACAACCGGGAGTCGATAATCCCGGCAGTGACCGACCGGACTCTGATCAAACCGATCCTGAAGATTTCGGAAGTGATAACACAGATGATAATGATCAAGGAGATGCTCCGGGAAATGATAATTCCGATGATAATCAACAGGAGGGTGACCAAGGAGATAAAGACCTTCCCGGGGAAGATCAGCCCGAAATTACTGACCCGTCGGATAACTGGGATTGGATCGAGATTTATATTAAGGCGTTAGGTTGGAAAAAGAGAATTTATAACTACACCTTACATTAACTAAAATGAGTTGAGTCGGTCAGGAATATTTTAAATCTAAAAGTATAAACAATAGATATTAATTTATCAAATAAATTAATGAGATTTTGTCAACCTAAAATATGGGCAAAAAGGATGGGAACCTTGCAATACATTATTGGTTCCTTGTTGACGGTTGTTATGTTTTCATCCTGTATGGTTGACGATATGCCTGAAAATTCAGAAGCAACTGATGATCCTACTTCGTATTATATAACGCTAACAGTAAAAATTCCGGAAGTTGCAGATAATGGAACAAAATCTACGGAAAATTCTGAATCATCATCCTTGAGTCCATCAGGAAAGGAATCTACAATAAAATCGGCAACGCTTTACTTCTGTGTTGAGAATAAAGTTGTTCTCACATTTGAAGCTGAGGTTGGAAATCATGAATTATCGGAAAACAGCTTTATCCTTAAGGCTAAAATAGAGGATGTCAATGATTTGACAGAGTTGGCCGGTAAAGATGTATCTCTTTATATCGTTGCAAACGCAAAATCGGAGGAATCGGTTTTAAATCATGATTTGGCTGAAATAAAAGATGTTGCTGCAGCTAAATTTAAAATTGAGAATGTAGATGGATGGCCGATAGGAAAATTTGGAACTGACGGGCTTATTATGCCGCTGGTTAATGCATCCCGTTTTGAAATATCGGGATTTAAAAACATTCCAGAATCTGGCAAAGAAGATGAATTGATAGATGAAATAAGCAAATTGTTTGATAGGGAAGAGGGAAATGATCTTGTCTATAATTTAGGTATCCTCGAACTTGAAAGGGGAGTGGCACGAGTTGATTTTAAAGATAATCCAAGTCAAGGAGAAGAGGAGTTTACATACGTTATAGACCGGAGTGAAGTGAAACTTCGGCTTTATGCCATGCAACCTTTCAATATAAACAAAGAAAGTTACCTTTTCCGTCATGAAGTGGAAGGAGACTTTAATCAAGCTCTTGCCAATTCCGAAAATCTGTCGACAGGTGATAAGATGTCTGCTGATGGAAATTCATGGAATTGGGTTTCATCACCCGATTGGAAATATGATGGTGCCTGGACTAAAACAGTTGCAAAAGAAACAAATTATTTGAATTATCTTTATCCCATTCAGAATGATGAAGGTTTATTGAAAGGTTTTGAAATCAAAAATGGCCCTAACATACTTTCATCCGAGGATAAAATTGAATCACTAAAGGAAAATTCGGTCGATGCAGACGGATATCGGATCTGGCGCTATATCTCTGAAAACACAATACCTTCCATTGAATTGATGAAAGAAGACGAGATATATAAGTATGCAACAGGAATAGCGTTTACATTTAAATTAATTGATATGGAGGGTAATGTGATACAGAAAGCAGAGTCTGCTGAGGAAAAATTACCTGCTGAAATAAGACGTGATGCTGAATCTGACAGACTTGTCATCACTCTGAAAGATGGCTCATGGAAAGAGGTGGTTTACAATGATAAGGAGGAAGCCTATATTTTGACCTATACCGCCTTTATAGCCCATAACGTGCCAAATGACTGGAATCCGGAATCTTCTTTAAATCCGATGCATTATGGTGTTGTTAGAAACACTGTTTATCAGGTGATGATAGGTAACATAGCTGGATTACCCCAACCGGAATTCTCCAAGGGCTTATTATTGAATATCAAGATAAATATCAACGATTGGGACTATTTAAGGGAGGAGCAGGAATGGTAAGTAAGAAGATATTTATTTTAATGACATCCCTGTTTTTTTGTTATCTTGTTTCCTTGGCTACCGAAGCAGACAGTCTCGGTGTGACACTTGAAGAAATAAGTGTGACGGGTATAAAGCAATCTGTAAACTTGCAGGAATCAGCTGAAGCGGCCACTATATTGACTCGTAAAGAGATTGAGGAGAACGGGATAATGACAATGCGAGGAGTTTCAGATTTAGTCCCTAATTTTTATATGCCGGATTATGGCTCCCGGATAACATCCACAATATATGTCAGGGGAATTGGGGCGAGAATGGATCAACCGTCAGTGGGATTGAATGTAGATAATGTGCCCTATCTGAACAAGGATGCCTATGATTTTGATATAACCGACATCTCGGCAGTTGAAATGTTGAGGGGTCCGCAATCTACATTATATGGCAGGAATGCCATGGCAGGAGTTATTAATATAAGGACGTTATCACCATTGTATTACCAAGGATGGCGGGTTTTTCTCGAGACTGGTAACGGCGGGAGAGTTAATGCTAATGTAGGATGGTATCATAAATTCGGGAGGAATACAGGGTTTTCGGTAAATGGCAGTTATTCTCATCTTGACGGATTTTTCCGTAATGAATACAATGGGAAGAAACTTGACAAGGAAAACAGTTTTTCATTGAGAACAAAACTGGAGACAAATTTGGGAGAGGGCATAAGGTTACAGAACGTTGCAGCTGCCAATATCTTGCGACAAGGAGGGTATCCGTATTATTATGTCGGAACAGGAAAGATAGAATATAATGACACATGTTTTTATCGCAGATTTACGTTCACTGATGGATTGACGATAGGCATGACGAGGGAAAAATACAAATTGACATCAATAACAAGCGTGCAGCATATCGATGACAACATGACACTTGACCAGGATTTTTTGCCGGAAAGTTATTTCACACTGACGCAGAAGAAACGAGAGACTTCATTGACAGAAGAATTGGTGATGCAAGGAAATGTTGGAGGTGGCAAATATGGTTGGCTCGGAGGTTTATTCGGTTTTTACAAACATCTGAATATGAATGCTCCGGTGGTATTCAAGGATGTCGGGATTAAAGAACTTATAGAAGATCATCGGAATTCAGCCAATATGTATTATCCGATAAAATGGGATAGCCGTATGTTCGAGTTGAGCAGCCGATTCAGAATACCTACATTCGGATTAGCTGTTTATCATGAGTCGGAGTTAAATATCGGGAATTGGAGTTTCACAGGTGCCATACGTATGGATTATGAGCATGCAGCGATGCGTTATTTCAGTTATTGCGATACGGGTTATGAAATTTATAAGTTGGAGGAAGGTGTCGAAACACCCTACCGGCATGTCGACATTAATATTGATGAAGATGGAAAACTGGATTTAGATTTTCTGATGTTGTTGCCGAAAATTTCTGTGTTGTATAGATTTAGAGATGACAGGGGAAATGTTTATGCAAAATTTTCAAGAGGATATAAAGCCGGAGGATACAACACCCAGATGTTCAGTGACGTGTTGCAACAGAAACTGATGAATCTTATGGGGATTGGATCACAATATTCGGTTGACGCCATAGTATCTTATAAACCGGAAAAAAGCTGGAATTATGAAATAGGGAGCCATCTGAATCTATTGCAGCAGCGGATGCAACTTGAGATTACCGGTTTTTATATAGATTGCCGCGACCAGCAACTCACGACTTTCCCGGATGGCACCACAACGGGGAGAATAATGACCAATGCCGGAAAAACACGGAGTTTTGGTGGAGAGCTAAGTCTTAACTATGGTCCTGATAATCATTGGAATTTTAATGTCAGTTATGGTTATACGAATGCAAGATTCCGGGAATATTACAATGGTATAAACGATTACCGAGGTAAAAGGCTCCCCTATGTTCCGGAACATACATTATTCTTGCAAGGATTATATACATTCCGGATAGACAAGCGGAGGGACATGAGGCTGACTTTTGATGTTAATGGCCGAGGGACGGGCTCCATAGAATGGAATGAAGAAAACACGCAACAACAGAAATTTTATATGCTTTTGGGGGCCAACATGACAATGAGCCTTAGAAATATAGAGCTGAGAATTTGGGGGAAGAACCTCACAGATTGTAAATATAACACATTTTATTTCAAATCGATGGGGAATGAATTTTTGCAAAGAGGAAGAGGAATTGAATTCGGGTTATCTGTGAGAATTAGTGTTAGATAAGATGACGTGTTAAAATTACTGAAATAAGTTTGTGGTGAGCTGAATTTGTAAGTAACTTTGTCAATAAGAAATAATGAAATTTTAATAAATCCATAAAATCACCACTTATGAAAAAGGTTTTAATGTTGGCAATGGGAGGTGCATTCCTTGGTCTGACATCTTGTAATACCGGAGACGGGGTCGATTCGACAATGACCTTCCAGGTTGAGACAATCAATATCATAACATCAAATGAAGATGGCACCACGACAGCCTCATCCGGTTCATATTATTTCGATTTGAATATGACACAGCGAATGGGTGCCGTAACATCAAAAGATATTATCCTTGACAACATGTCGATGGATTTCACCACAGATGATGAGAGCTTTACAACCAATACTTACAATGCATACTTTAAAGATTTGAATGCATCGGTCAATGGATACGAGGTTAGCGGAAGTCTTCTGGCCACCTCATTATTTTTCTATCCCCAGCAATATGTCGGGAATCCAAAATTCACATTTGATATTATAGCCCAATACAATATAGGAGATGCCTATACAGTAAGGTCATTCCCCAAAGATGCAGTATATATAGGAGTTACTAACACATCCTATACCGACAGTGAAGGAGTGCTGCACAAATACGAAAAGAATGACAATGATTATCCGAAGGATCCTGAAAATATTGTCCCATTGCTTTATCAGGTAATTTTAAATCCTGGTAATTCAACGGCTAATATTATAATGTATAATGCCAAATTCTCTGATAATCCGCGTGAACCGACAAAGGCAAAAATAACCGCACAGGGTCTCACTGCAGAATATGATGCAAACGGCATAACCCTGAAAGGAACTAATATCATCCCGATGGTTGACGAAGGAGGAAAACCCACGGAATATCCTAATTTTATATTCAATAGCATCAACTTCAGAACTACGAATAATAATCTGACGGATTGCATTATTGAATATGAAGTGGCAGGAATGTATTATGGAACTTTCACAGGTACATATATCTACAAAGAATATGAAACTAACATTTGATTCCTAAAAGGGATTTAAATAAGTAAAAACTAAAAAGCCGGATATTGCAATCCCTAGAGAAAGCAATATCCGGCTTTTATTTTATAAGAATTACACCAACCTGAATCATCCCTTATTTAGTGTTTGCCTGCAATATCTCTTTCCCAATATTATGAGCATTAAATTTTTAAAAGTTAAAAAAATGTTTTAAATTTGTGTTCTGAAACATATTTTTTAAATAAAAAGAGAAATTATATCCTGACCTAAAACTAAAGGAATAGCCAGATGATAAAAAAGAGCACGCTTGATCATGTGATAAGTGAGGGTTTGTCAGACATTTGGAAAGTATTGAAACCTGAAGAGAAGAGGATAATAACAGATAATTTCACAATCCAACACTATAAAAAGGGTCAGATCATATATGCAGAACTGGAGGAACCTGAGAATTTGTGGATTCTTTTGAAAGGGAAGGTGAAAATGTATAAGAACGGTATAGGCGACCGTGAACAGATATTGCGTCTTTACCGTCCGGTTCAGTATTTTGGGTACAGAGCCTATTTTGCAGGAGAGAATTATGTTTCCTCATGTGCCGCCCTGGAGGCTTCAGTGCTTGGTTACGTTCCGATGGATATAGTGGAAAAAATCATAAGGAACAACAATGGTCTGGCGATGTTCTTTATTCATGAATTGTCGAGAAACTTGGGAGGATCAGATACCAAGATAGTGAATCTCACTCAAAAACATATCAGAGGCCGACTGGCGGATGCGCTTTTAATGCTTGAGGATAATTATGGTCTGGAAGATGACGATGCCACGCTTAAAATATATATGAGCCGAGAAGATCTCGCCAATCTTTCCAACATGACTACATCAAATGCCATAAGGACACTTACATCGTTTGTTGCCGAGAAATTGATACTCGTAGATGGTCGCAGGATAAAGATTCTTAATGAGCCACAATTAAGGAAGATCTCAAAATTCGGCTGACCCTATACTTATTCCCAGTTCGAGTTATAAGTTTCGTTTTTAAGTTCTTTAATAAACCTTTTCACCGATGGCTTGGTGACAAGATTCCTTACCTGATTTTTAGATAGAGAGAGATCGGGTTTGCAGTCTTTACCTGCCATATATTCTTTGACAGACTGTAGGAACCATTTGCCTTCAGGAGATTGGGTCGTCTTGTCTAAATCGGCTGATATTATCATAAGCTTTCCTTTGCCTACATTACATTCCAACATCAGCGCGAGTCTGAAATTTCTCTCAACATTATCAATGACCTCGATAATAGGCTTTACTTCTTGTGGCAAACGGTCGATTACCAGAGGGTGAGAATTTGTTACAATGGGGAACCATTGCCAATCTGTGTGATTCTCAGTAGGGAATGATTTTAATGAGGGATGAGCTGAATCAATCAACATTCCAAGTGTGCCGGGGGATGGAGTAATCCCCATTTCATCGCAAATTGTCCGGAACATTCGATAGTTCCAGAAATCCGTGACGAACAAACCGGGGATTGATGCTTCTGCTGACACAGCTGAGTCGGGAAAAAGAATGACACGACGTCCTTTGTCAAGAAGATCGATGGCTTCGTCAAGGTTATCGGTGACAAAAACATTTTCCACATCAGGTGTGATTCGGGGATATATCCAGAAATCGTAGGAATTAGAAACAGAGTTAAGGGAATCGGAAAGTCCAAGAGTCATCTTGACCGGTTTGTTAACTTTTGGTATTGTCAGGGTTATTGAAGAAGCGTCATTCTGTCCGATGGAAGAATTAAAACCTGTCACGACACCGGAGTCAAAATCGGTGGTCCAACTGATAGTAGGTGTTTCGTTTAGATATCCGTCATAATTAATATAAAGTAGAGGGATTTTAACTGTTTCATTTTCATAGAAAGAGAATTTCGGAAATTTTGCGAGAATCATTTTCCCGTTGTTTGATTGGCGCCATTTCTCAGCAGAGATATAGTCTTTTGATTCCATAAAAGGATCAAGGATGCCAACGAGGGATGTTCCTTGTCCGGGATAATCCTGAATACCGAAGAGCTGATAACCGCTTAATCCCGGAGTCCGGTGAGCCATCTCCATTTCAGCTTTGTAAAGCTTAGCTGCCCAGGTTCCCGAAGCCTTTGCGAAATCTTCATTTCTGTCGACAGTGCCTGCAGCAACAGCGCGATTCTGGAATTCTATCAGGTTATCGGGCTTTAGAAGACCAGTGTATTTATCAATTTCATTGAAATCGGGATATGATTGATATTGTCCCACCTCATGAGCAATTACAGGAACTCCCACGAACTTGGTTATGTTAGAAAAATCATGAGAACTGTTGGGCCGGTGGGAGTTAAGGTAACCGCCTGTCGGGGAATCTGCAAAGGAGATTGAGCCTCGAATAGATTTCTCGGGGTCATCCCCGAGTTTGGATGCAACGATAAAGTCTTCATCTCCGATTCTTCCGTTCATGCCCAAATAAACATTAGACCCATAGGTTGCCAGAACACGAGGATTTTCATTTTTGACAGCATTCATATATTCCCCCATAAGAGAGATATCCCCCCATAGTTCATTGCCTACAGAAAACAAAGCAAAAGAAGGATGATGGGAATATGATTCAAGAATGCCGTTGAGGTCTTCTTTAAGAAAGCGGTTATGGAATATAAGATCGCGGTCAAGCTCTCCCCATATCGGAAGTTCGGTCTGAACAATCATTCCTAATTTGTCAGCAGCCTGAAATGCAGCATCAGGAGGTGTCCATGAATGAAATCTTACATGATTGAAACCATATTCCTTTAATATATTGAAATATTTCATCCAGGAATCAAGGTCGACAGGTGAATATCCTGTTAAAGGGAATATGGCGGTATTGACAGTTCCACGAAGGAAAACCGGTTCATCATTTAGATAGAAGTTTTGATTGCCTGATGATAGTTGCCTTAATCCGGTTGTAAAGGAACGCTTATCATAAACGATACCGAAAAAATCATCAATAGAAAAATGGAAGTCATGTAAGATTGGATTACCATCCGACCACAGGGCTGCCTTCCCAATAGGGATTGTCGCCTCCAAAGTTTTCTCACCTTTTTCTATAGGGAATGAATAATTGTCTCCGTTGAAAACAATAGAGAGGTTTAAATTCTTGGGAGCCGGCTCTGAAAAATATGAGATTATTTTAATGGAATTATCCGCAAGATTTTCCTGGAATCTCACATTCTTTATGTTGAAGGGATTGGCAGCTTCAAGGAAGATATTTCCGAGAATACCATTCCAATTGGTTTGCGTGGATTCAGAAACAGCGTTGGAGCTTCGTCTGATTATAGGAGGAATGGAATCATCATTGTTTACCGATATTTCAATCGTGTTAAGACCGGGTTTGATGAAATCAGACACATCATATTTTTGAGGAGATGAAATACGATTGTTATATCCAACATAATTGCCATTAATTTTTAGAGATGAAGGTTTAGTTCTCTCTAAAAAAAGCTGAATTGATTTTCCTTGCCAAGACTGCGGGATATTTATCTCTCTTGAATAGGTAGCTGTTCCTGCGAAAGAGAACTCTCTTCTCAACTGGGTGGTATTGTCAGACTGAGGGTTATATTCAGATTTGTGTTGTTCATCTAATGTTGAGGGTAAATTAATGGTACCTTCTCCCGGTATTGATGGAGAGGCCCCCACGAGTTGATAGTTCCAGACACCTTCCAAGGGTATAGAGTCACGCAGAGGAGCGGCGTGGGTCGTTGGCACAACCCACGTCACCATTAGGAGGAACAGGATTTTACGTTTGAGAGAAGATAAATTCCCGGAAAAGGAATTTGCAAGGACCATTAATAAAAACTTATTGATTGTCAAGTTTTGATAAAGCGAATGCATAAGCCCCTTTAGAAATGGCTTCAGAAGCTCCGATCTTTGTGAACGCAACACCTATTTTCTTCTCAGGATCATACGGAACTTCTTTATCAGTTCCGGGCACTTTGATAGTTCTTGAATTTCCAATCGTGAATTTTTCAAGTTCTTGAGGATCGTCGAGATTATAAACATCCATTTGAATTCTCTTCACTTTAGCTCCTGAGAGGGTAGATAACTCACCGCGCATTTGTTTCAAGAGAGCTGGCAGGAAATATTTCTTGGCACCGATGATTCCTCCGCCAATTACCACGATACCATCAATGAGCTGAGCAACAATGCTAATGGCCTCGCCGGCCACTTCGCCAAACATTTCAAAGGCTTTAACGGCAGCCTGCCTGTCACCTTCCTTTTCACCTTCGGCAATTTTGAATATATCGAAAGGAGTAAGCTCGGAAACATCGTCACCCGACATTTCCTTATAAACTCTCTTTATGGCCCTTATTGAAACACCCTCTTCACAGATTATCTCGCGAAGATGCTTATGCGGGTGACAGAAAATCTCTACACAGGAATTATCACCGATATTTAGTTGATTGTTCACAACAATACCCACACCGAACCCGGTGCCGAATGTGAAACCCATCAGGTTGTTATATCTTTTGCAACTGCCGGCTTTTTCAAGTTCTTGGTTGATAAGAGGGAGTGTTCCCGACAGGGCCTCTCCATAAGCGAAGAGGTCGCCGTCATTATTGATAAAAACGGGGAGTCCGAACACGTTTTCCAAATAAGGGCCCAGTGCCACACCATCTCTGAACGAAGGGAAGTTAGGGAGATAACCGCCAATGATACCTCTTGGATAATCGGCGGGTCCAGGGAACGCGAAACTTATAGCCACCGGTTTTTGAGGCACCTGCTTCAACATTTCCTTAAAACCTTTAACGATGGTTTCAAGACAAAGGTCAAGATTGTCGGAGTGAGAGGGCAGAGTCAACGGACTTGTTATAAATTCACCACCTTGCATGGCACCGAACACTAAATTTGTGCCACCGGCATCCAAAGTCAGCACCACTCGTTTATCATCTTGATACATAATCTGATATTTAGGTTAAATAAAATAATTTCAATTCGGGTTGTTATCTACACATAAAAGGATTCCCTTCCCGGATAGATACATTTCCTTTATAACCGCCGGCAGGAGGAATGTCTGTCCTTGTTTTATTGTCTTCAGGTTCTCGCCTGTTTTGATAATTATTTCACCTTCAATACATATCAAGACGGTGAATGAATCATCGGGAAGAGAAATATGCCGATCTTTATCCACGATTATTCTTCTTGTTTTGAAGTGCTCGTTTTCAACGAGTAAAACATCCGGATCATGCATGTCGGCAGGTGGTTCCTTATAATTATCATAAACCTTGAAATCGATTGCATCTTTAGCTGCATCGATATGCAATTCACGAGGATTACCGTCGACATCTTTCCTATCATAATCATAGATTCTATAGGTGACGTCGCTCGACTCCTGAATTTCTGCCAGCAGATTTCCGGCGCCAATGCCATGCACTCGTCCGGCAGGGAGGAAAAACACATCACCGGGTGCCGAATCATGGATCGCCACATTATCCATAAAAGAGCCGTCTTTAACACTTTGCTCATATTGTTGCGGTGTGATCTCTTTTTTTAATCCGGCACATATTTTGGCATTTTTATCAGTATCTATTATATACCACATTTCTGTTTTGCCAAGACTTCCGTGACGCTTAAGCGCCAAAGCATCGTCGGGATGCACTTGCAAAGACAAATTGTCTTTTGCATCGATGAATTTTATCAACAAGGGAAATTTCCCGTCATATTTTTTCATCACTTTCTCGCCGAGCAACTGACTGCCGAATCGGGTAATGAGCTCCGAAAGAGATTTCCCCTTATACTCACCGTCAGCAACAATTGAGACGTGGCCCGGTACTTCAGATATTTCCCAACTTTCCCCCACATTCTCTTTGTCAGCAGGAAGACCTTTATATCCATAAATGGAATTGCCTCCCCAAATCACTGATTTGAAAAACGGAACGAATTCCAAAGGTGCCTCTTGTATCTTTTCAGCCATTTTTAAATAGATTAATTTGTTGATGAAGGTTTTGGCGAAGCTTCATAGACACTCATCCATTCAAGTTTTTTATTGATTTCATCAATCGGAAGAGGGGATTCTAAGGTGATAGAATATTCTTTACCGGGAATAACGTCGAAATAATTATCACTGAAGAAATATTCTTCCTGAGGCAATGAGAAATAGAGTGATTTAATATAATTATCCGACTTAAGGTTTATCACTTTCTTTCCATCTTTTTCTTCTGTGGAAATAGAAAGATCAGGTTTATGAAGGTTCAGATCTTTAGGCTTTACATAAGCAATGACGTTGTTGTAAGATTCATCCCCTGTGATGAACTGCAGTTCCGTTATTACATTATTTTTTTCGACATCGCCGATTACATCAGGCAGAGGGAAAGATAGCCTTGAAGTTCCTTGCGGAAGGATTGTAATCTCTTTGGAGAATGACTTGACGGGATTTCCATTCAAATTATAAGAAGAGACAACCAATTTACCCTTCAAACGGTTATTGGCATCAGATACAAGAGTAACGTTCAATGAATCATTCTTTACCATGGGAGAAACAAGCACGTCGCGATAAGCTTTTTTAGCCAGATAATGTTGAGCCTTCCAGTTACCGTAGTAATCACGGCTTGACCATGAAGCCACCGGCCAGCAATCGTTATGTTGCCAGAATAAAGTACCCATATTGTAGCCTTTGTCTCTTCTGTGAGACTCTATCGCTCTCTTGATTGCATCACCTTGAAGCACTTGAGAAAGATAGAGCATGGATTTGAAGTCTTTGGGAGAATTGTAGTCCTCCAGAAGATACTTCTCGATTTTTTGGTTAGCGCTTGTGCCGCCACGCTGGTGACTCATCATAACATTGGAATCGATATGATGCTGGGTTGAGTCAGGTGCATATTTCAGCACAGTGTTATATTCGGGAAATGATTGGAAGCCATATTCACTGAAGAAACGACCGCGTACATTATCATACTCATCGAAAGGAGCACCGCCGCCCCAAACTGTCCAAAGGTGAGTATCGCCCCTGTGCCGTTCGGGAGATCCATCTTCACGGCTGAAAGGGGAGGAGGGAGTATAGAACATGTCGGGTGCATATTCCGCCACAACTTCCGGGAGCACTTCGTTATACAGATTTTCGTATTGTTTCCATATAATATCGGCGTATCCCATCTTTTCATAGTTGTTCTTATATCCCCAGTTATACCAACCCTCAAGACATTCATTATTACCGCACCATAACACAATGGAAGGATGATTCCGGAGTCTGACCACATTGTCGATGGCCTCCTGACGGATATTATCAAGCAGTTCGCCTTCTGTTGGATAAAGACTGCAAGCAAACATGAAATCCTGCCACACCATTATTCCAAGACTATCGCACAATTCATAGAAGAGATCGTTTTCATAGATTCCACCTCCCCATATTCTCAACATGTTCATATTTGCATCGGCCGCATCCTGAACCGTTTTCTTATACTGTTCAGGAGTAACCCTCGGCAAGAAACTGTCTTGAGGTATATAATTGGCACCTTTAGCAAAAACGGGGACACCGTTGAGTTTGAAATAGAAACTGCGGCCATCACCATCCTTGTCATCTTCCCTGACAAGTTCAATGGTTCTAACGCCTGACTTTTTATTTACCTTGTCGGCCTCTTTCCCATTTATTTCAAGCTTTGCCTCGAAATTATAAAGATTCGGCTCACCGAGCCCATTGCTCCACCATAACTTTGGATTCTTGATATTGAACGGCATCGTTATGGTGTTTTCACCTTTTTGAAGATTCACTGTTTTTTGAGCCACCGGATTTCCATCTGCAAGAATGGTTATTTTCCCGTTGGAATAAGGTTGGGCAGATTCAATTGAAACTTGAGCCTGCATCTTGGCATTTTTGCCTTCAATCGATTTTGTGGAGATAAAGAGGTCGTCAATCCTCGGGCCATTCCAAGAAAGCAATGAAACGGGTCGCCAAATACCGGAAGTCACGAGGCGTGGACCCCAGTCCCAGCCGTATTGATAACCGGCTTTCCTTGCAAAAACAGAAAGTTTCTTGTCAAACAACCCTCCATTTTCAGACTGGTCATTGCCTGCCTCATAATGGAAAGGGAGAGCATCATATTTGGGCATATCGACCTTAATTGGGGAATGCAGATAGACCCTGAGCTTATTTTGGCCGTTGTTGACGATACCTTTAACCGGCACTTCCCATTCGCGGAACATGTTGTTGGCATTAAGAATGAGAGAATCGTTTAGCCAAACGTCACCATAATTGTCGATACCTTCAAAATTCAAGACTATATTTTCGCGATTGAAAGTTTCATCGTCGATTTCGAAAGTGGTTTCATAAATCCAATCTTCCTTGTCAATCCATTGCACAAGGCGTTCATTCTGTTCAATAAAGGGGTCGGGTATTTCACCTAAGTTCAAAAGATCGGTATGCACTGTTCCCGGCACCGTTGCTTCACGGAATTTGGAATCGCGGTTGCTTTTGAATTGCCATTTTCCCCCCAAATCCTGTTTGTTGACAAGAGCCAATCCCGACAACGAGAAGAAAAGAAGAAACAGCAGGATTGAAAATTTATAATATGATTTAATAGACATATAGTTGATTTTAGCATTTTGAAACTTAATTCATGCAGGAAAATTAAAGAAGAATTTAATTGAAGACAGGAATAACCAAAGTGCCACCATTCATAATCTCATCATGAGTGATGTAGTCTCTCCCAAGCGGTTGGTCGTTAAGAGTCATCTCGCTTCCCTTGGCACCTTTAATGACAGTGAAAGTTTTGTTTTCAGGCAGATTAATTGTAGCCTTGTCATATCTCGGAACCCCTATCCAATATCGTGGGAGCGCCGGTTCAACGGGATAGAAACCGAGAGAAGACATGATATACCATGCCGACATCTGTCCGGTATCCTCGTTTCCGGATAAGCCGTCGGGGGCAGCGCTATATTGTTCATCAAGAATCTGATTAATCAGAGTTGCAGCCTTTTCTCTTTCACCAGCCATAGTGTAGAAATAAACGATATGATGGCTCGGTTCGTTGCCATGCACATATTGTCCGATCAACCCGGAGATGTCGGGAGTGACATCATCGCCCACCATTTCTGAAGATGCAACGAAGAGAGAATCAAGATGAGAAATTAACTGTTCCTTCCCTCCGAAGAGTTCTTGCAAGCCTTCAAAATCCTGAGGAACAAGCCAGGTGTATTGCCAGGCATTCCCTTCGGTATAATCGTTACCGCGGTTGGAATAAGAGGGATTAAATGGAGTTCTCCATTCACCTTTGCTGTCTTTGCCACGCATGAAACCGGTGGAAGGATCAAAATAATTTCTGTAGGATTTGCTACGTTTGTCGTATTCGGCAGCAATGTCATCTTTACCCATAGCTCGGGCAGCATGGGCTATCGCGGCATCCGCAATGGCATATTCCATGTCGTAGCCTATTGATTCTTCCATGAGATCGTAAGGGATATAACCGTATTGCTGACGGTAGCCGCCACCGCGTGCTGTGTCGTTTGATGTGGAGATCATTGCATTGAGAGCTCTTTCTTGGTCTATTCCTGGAAGGCCTTTAGAAACTGCATCCGCTACAGCTATAATGCCCGGATTGCCAACCATGCAGTCGGTTTCATTACCCCAAAGATGCCAAACCGGCAGACGACCCTGCTGATCGTAGATATCGAGCATGGAGTTTACTATTTCTGCCTCTTTCTCCGGATCAAGAATGGTGAGCAAAGGCAATTGAGCACGATAAGTGTCCCATAATGAAAGAATGGTATATTCAGGATTGTCACCTACGTCGTTGAAAGTAGAAGGATGGAAGGTGAGATGATAAAGAGCAGTGTAGAACTTATTTAGTTCATCAGGATCATCAGTTACTATTTCTATTCTGGAAAGTTCATTTTCCCATTGTTGAGAAGCCTGGGCTGCAATTTCTTCAAAGGTCAGATTTGTTGCTTCTGCATCCAGATTAGCTATCGCTTTTTCAACAGAAGTGGGAGATATACCTACCTTGACTTCAATAGGGGTTCCTTCAGTTGTGGCCGGGAAATTGATTCTTGAGAACATGTCGTCTTTCCCATGTTTAGTCACTGAAGTGAAAGGTTGAGAGAAATCGGCAACAAAATAAACCGACTGATCGTTGGCCCAACCTTTTGATCTTCTTAAACCGGTGACTCTTGTAGGAGACACGGAATCGAGAATTGTCTCAACGGGACGATCCCAGCACCCACCATCCTGAAGGTCAAAGACAATTGCCGGATCCTGAGCTGCGGGGAAAGTGAAACGATGCACTCCCACACGGTTTGTTGCAGTTGATTCAGCCAAGATGCCATACCGGGTTAGGGGAACACTGTAATAACCCGGTTTGGTTATTTCCTTAGAGCGGTCGGCATAACTCCAAAGGCCGGTGTTGTAGTCGTCAGGAGTTCCACGGTCATAAGTTACTTCTCCTATAACGGGCATAATCGTGACATCGAATAAATCGCCGATACCGGTGCCTGACAAGTGAGTCTGAGAAAAACCAATAACAGTGCTGTCGGAGTCATGATAGCCTGAAGTCCAGTCCCAAGTCTGGGGAAGGCTTGTCGGGCCTGCCTGAACCATCCCGTATGGAACATTTGCACCAACAAAGACATGGCCGTGACCACCACTTCCTATTTTAGGATTTACATAATCCACTTTGGAAATCTGTGGTATGGTATCATTATGACCACAGGCTCCCGCCATTAAACATAAAGCAGAAAAAAGAAGGAAATTATTTTTCATGATTTTTAAGATTAAATTTCAATTCTTTGCCATGAATCAAATCATCATGGGTTATTCTATAGGTATCAAGGGTTTTGTCGCCCAGAATAATATTTTTGATAAATATGTCTTTGGGATTTTTTCTTGTAGATTTAATCAGAATTTCATCCGGAGTTCCCGGATTGATGGTGATTTCGTCAAACACAGGCGTCGTCAAGGTGTAGTAGGGTTCGCCGGGAGTGTCAGGATAAAGTCCCATCATGGAGAAAATAAGCCAAGCTGACATTGTGCCTGTGTCTTCATTGCCCGGAAGACCACCCGGTGAGTTGAAGAAATTCTTTTTTATCAATTCGTTTACAGTTTTTTGTGTTCGCCATTCCTCACCGGGGATTCTGCTGAAAAGATAAGGATAGGCGAAATCAGGCTCATTTGTAGGGTCGTAGAGACCATTGTCAAAGATATATTGGAGTTGATCGACAAAATTTTGCGGACCACCTATAATATCAATCATCGATTCGATGTCGTGAGGAACATAGAAAGTATAATTCCATGCGCTTCCTTCATGAAAACCGGGTGCATTCTCGAAATTCGCCCCTTGGTCGGGATTGAAGTTATCGATAACCTTCCCGGTGGAATCCAAAGGAGCCAGAGTTTTGGTTTGGGGATTATAATAGTGTTTCCAATTACGGCTTCGTTGTCTCAGTACATTTGCAAAGTCTGGTTCATTCATATAATCTGCCAACCAGGATAGAGCATTATCTGCTACATAATATTCAAGGGCATGGCTGACAGAATTGTCGCCCGACATATCGGCTGCATAGTATCCCACCGGAATGAATCCCTTTTCAATATAAGGGTCTA
The DNA here is from genome assembly GCA_022509225.1 of Muribaculaceae bacterium. GTDB lineage: Bacteria > Bacteroidota > Bacteroidia > Bacteroidales > Muribaculaceae > Lepagella. The sequence continues at coordinate 3,317 of JAFLTM010000008.1, read as the reverse complement.
TATCAGGACGCATCAGATTACTGAGACCGGGGGCTGTGGCTGATTTCTTCATTGCTGCATAAGTTGCATCAACATTAAAATCAGTTAGACCTTTCCTGTAGGAATCAACAATTACAGGAATTGCGGGATCTCCTTCCATGGTGTAAGTTTCCTTTCCATAAAGTTCCCATTTTGGCAGCCAGCCGCTTTCTTGAGCCATGCCTGCCAACGTTTTGAGCATATCTGTTTGTTTTTCAGGATATACCAAAGTAAGCAGCTGATGAAGGTTACGCATGGTGTCCCATAGAGAGAAAACGGTGTAGCGATTATGGTCGGCAACACCAAATCCATCGGTTTCCATAAGCGGGTATTGCCCGTTAATGTCATTAAGAATGTTCGGATGGATGAGTGCATGGTATAAGGCAGTATAGAACAATTCCTTATCAAGTTTTGAACCACCCTTGACTTTTATTCTTGAGAGATGGTCGTTCCATGATTTCAAAGCCTGTTCCCGTATCTCATCAAAAGCGAGACCCTCTTGCTCTTTTTCAAGATTTTCACGTGCATTTTCAATGGAAACAAAAGAGACACCGGTTCTCACTTCTATCTGTTCTCCTTTCTTTAAGTTGTCAAAACTCCACCAATATCCTATATTATCACCGGAAAGTTCCTTGGAATATTTAGTATAGAATTTATAGTTACCATTGTCAGGATCCCAGGCTTGTTTAGGTCCTTCCACGACAGGTTGTTTCTTCCAATATCCTTGAGAATCAGGCTTTCGGGAAACTTTTATTACAAAATAGATAGGGAAGACAGCCTGTGGTTGATAACAGAAAGTACCCATTAATTTAACTCCTTCTATTTCAGTGTCGTTTACTTTTTTAATGGTAGCACCTGATTCATTGGTCAATCCTTGACCGAGGTTAACTATAATGTTGCCGTCGCCATCGGGAAAAGTGTAACGTTCCACGGAGGAACGTGTGGTGACGGTAACTTCCGAAGTAATGTCATATTTAGAGAGATGATTCCTATAATACCCGGGTTCAGCAAATTCATCGGAATATGGGCTTCCATAGTTATGATAATCGGGATCGATATCTCCTGTCGTGGCCATTGTAAGAATAGAACCTAAATCCGGGCAACCGACACCACTGAGATTCACATGCGAGAATCCGGTTAAGAAATTGTTTTCAAAAGCGTAAGGAGTGCTCCACCAAGATTTATCTTTATCAAATTTATTTGTCTCGGAACCCATTACATTGAATGGAGCCACCGACATCATTCCGTTGGGAGTGACTGGTCCCGGATTAGTGGCGCCATAGTTAGACGACCCTACAAAGGGGTTTACGAAAGAAGCGGGGTTGAAATTATCGTCGGCTGATTCTTTGTTTTTGTCCTTGGCAAAAGCTATAGACGCTGTGCCAAAAAAGATAAAAGCCGCTATTATTAATTTTAAAGATAATTCTTTCTGCATATCTTGATTATCAGGTTTAGAGGGCTCGATAACTCGGGGGAATGCTTGCAAAGGTAAATTTAATAAAAAATGAATTAAACTCAAACAGGGTTAGGATTAATTGACAATTATTTCATCTGTGAAAAGACAACCCTCAAATGATTTAGCAACATATCTCACATATCTGGCTTTTGCATCACCTTGCCAGGAGAAAGTTTTGAAAGACAGACCTGATGTCGCTTTCTGTTGATGGTCAATAGTGGCAATTTCCGTGAAATTCTCGCCATCATCGGAGATTGAAATTGTCACCTGAGCAGGTAGCCAGACACCCGGTCCGATAATCTGCATAAAATCGGCGCCTATATAATGAATTTCAGTTTCCTTTTCCAGATCAATAGTGACATCAAGACGTTGGTCACCTCTATACAGGAATCCTTGCCACAAACCATCTCCATAACTCCATCCACCGCGTTTCCCATCGGTTAATGTCTTCTCAAAATTGGCATTATACCGATCCCACCATGGAATGTTGTAAACAACTCTTTTTCCTTTAGCGAGATGGTCGGCATCCAAAGTTGCCTCACGTCGATTCCCGACTTCTCCCCTGATGTCGAAGACATGGTAGCCATTTCGTTGTAACATATCATTGAATTTAACAGCCCTGGAGTAAAAATTATCCCAATTTCTCATTTCTTGAGGGGTCCATCCAGTCTCAGCAACGGCAATGATCCTCGGATAAAGCATATATTCAGCATGCTGAGCGGTGGGAATGTATTCGCACCAGAGATTACCCTGGATCCCCACAATATGTTCTGCTATATGAGGAGGGAGAGAATCAGGCACAGGGTTATAAGAATAGACCTTGCTCAAAGGAGTATATCCGCTGATTGCTTCTGGCTGAGTTGGTGGTGCATCCTGATAAGAATCAAGATAGTAAAAACCGCCTGGAGACATTATGGCGTCGTGACCTGCCTCGGCAGCCTTTATTCCCCCCTCCGTTCCACGCCAAGACATTACCGTGGCATTAGGGGCAAGCGTACCTTCCATAATTTCATCCCAACCTATAATATTTCGACCTTTTGAATTAAGATATTCTTCCATTCTATGAATAAGATAGCTTTGGAGTTCGTCGACATTATCAAGGTTTTCTTTTTCCATTAAAGCCAGACATTTCTCACATTCCTTCCAAGCCTGTTTGGATGCTTCGTCACCTCCTATATGGATGTATTCCGACGGGAAAATATCTAAGATTTCATCAAGAACATTTTGATAAAACAGATAAGTTTCAGGATTGCCGACACAAACATCGGGCAAACCGGGTCTGCCACAACTCAGATTGGGGAAAGTAGCTGTAACTTCTTCTGAATGAGAGGGCATTTCAATCTCGGGGATTACAGTTATAAATCTGTCTGCAGCATAATCGACAATTTCACGTGCATCTTCCTGGGTAAGGAAACCTCCATGGGCGAGGGGGTCGTTGCCATTAATATAATTCGAACCCCCTTCCGACCATTCTTTCCATGTTTCCTGAGGACGCCATGCCGCATATTCGGTAAGCTGGGGATATTTCTTTATTTCAATTCTCCAGCCTGCGGCATCGGTGAGATGCAGGTGAAGCCGGTTGATTTTAAGTTTTGCCAGAGCATCAATCTGTTTTTTAATGAATTCTTTATCTCTGAAATGCCTTGAAATATCAAGCATTATCAGCTACAATAAAAGAGGACACATAACCTGTTGCGGGGACAGCAGACTGGGACCAGCCATGCTCCCATGACGGGTGTCCAGATACCCGGCGCCATTCCCGCAGACAGGGGACGTACCCTGTCCACCATCTTCCCTGGGCGGTGAGGACGCTTCTTCCCGCCCCGCATCCTTTGGAGTATGA
>JAFLTM010000079.1 GCA_022509225.1 Muribaculaceae bacterium | reverse complement strand
AAAGAAAATATTTTTGGGTGGTAATATTGATTGGTGGATGTGGTTGTCACCAGTTGGTTGCTTCATCGTCTTTCTTGGATGTTACAGAAATTTCAGTCAGGCGGTTAAGGAAGATGAGAAATACGGTCCTATAAAATAATAGATTTAATTGGCTTGTTCGCAAGATTTTATTGACTTTGTATGTGAAACTCTCTCATCATTGGGAGATGTGAAATCCAGAAAAATGATGGGTGATTATATCATCTATCTCAACGGGAAATGTGTTGCCACAGCTTGTGACAATACTTTGTATGTGAAGATGCATCCTCAATTAGCGGAATTATTGAAAGAAGCTGAAATAGGAAAACCTTATCCAGGAGCAAAAGAGCATTATATCCTTGATGAGGCTAATCCACTTTTAAAATCCACCTTCAGCATCATGGGATAAATCATCAGCCAAATCAGAATGGCGACAGGAATGGATACATTGGCATACTCCCATTTTCCTAAAGTTTCAGGAACAGCCGGAATCCATTGCCCGATAACAATACCAACAATAATGCAGAGAGCCACCCACACTGAGAGGTATTTCTCAAAGAATCCTATGCCCTTATTGTCGCTCATTTTTAGTTTGTATCAGCCTATATATTAACTTCAAAAATAAAAATAACATTCACAAATCTCTTTTTATAGGAAGATTATTCCTGAAATAAGCAATGCATGAAACGGAGTCGCTGATTCCGAAGTATGCAGCAAGCGAACCATACAGGAAATACATTATACCACCCGATATCACATCGGCACTTCTATTTCCTGCCAGCATGATAACCGACATTACAAGATAAAAAAGACCGAATAGCGCGCAGACGATAGCTATGATCAAAGAAAAAATCTGAAAGGACTTGAAATGTCTCGGCCGGGGTGGCAACATCGCTTCTGCGGTAGTGTGCATTCTTGCGTTGTTATAGGAGGAATAGTCGATACGGTATATCTGTTCCACGGCAATCGCACATTCTTCCTTGGTAGGATTACTTTTTATGCGGTTGTTAACCTGACTTAATTTCACAGCCCTTGAAATTGTAGAGAACGCAAAGAACCCGAATATCAAAAGAGCGATCCAATCATCAGCGCTTCCTCTCACCATTGAGAAAAGGATGAACACAAACGCGACACCCATATAGAGCGATGTGATAAAATCAACGGTAACCCTTCTTGAAAGTCTTTGTCTGAATGCCGTGATATTGCCGGAGTAAATCTCCTCCATTATTGAGGACATTGCCGTAACCCTTTCATATCTCAATGTGTCAGGCATGTTTTTGTTAAGAAACCAGGATATAACCCACACTATAATCAGAGCCACAATAAATGAATTCTGATAGATCCAAGGGTTATGGGTCAATCCGAGCAACGGATAGATTATTATCCACAGAAAGAAATAAAAACTCGTCTTCATATCAGAATATAGATGTCTTTCGGTGTCAAGAACTAAAGGTTGTCAAGGTGTTCTTGTGCTTCCTCCAAACCCATATCAGCAGCTTTCTGATACCATTTCTTTGCCTCCTCATAATCCCCAATCTCATTTTCATACATCCATCCTAGTGCAACCATTGCATCTGTATCTTGCAAATCAGCAGCTTTCTGAAACCATTTCTTGGCTTCCTCATAATCCACAGGAACCCCAATCCCATTTTCATACATCTCTCCCAACTGAAACATTGCATTTGCATCCTGCAAATCAGCAGCTTTCTGATACCATTTTAAGGCCTCATTATAATTTCGGATGCCGTATTCTCCATTTCTATACAACCATCCCAAAGTAAGCATGGCGTCAGTGTTAACATTGTCAGTGGCTTTTATCAGATAGTCAATACCTTTATTTATATCAGGTTCAACTCCCAACCCATAGCTATAAATCACTCCTAAGATATACTGGGCACGATGATTGTCAGGAATTTGGTTGGCAAGTTCAATTGAAGCATTGTAATCGTCGTTGGAAAATGCTTCGTTCAATTCATCTACTATTTTGTTTTGAGCTTCAATTTCTTTGATTAATTTTTCATAGTCGATGCTGTCTTTGATTGAATAAATTACAAACAAGACAATGGGCGCCAAAACCACAAGACCCAACCCTAAAAGGATGTATTTCTTCTTGGATGATTTTCCATTTCTACTTAACTTCAGTTTCTTAGTATTAATTGATTCGGTCTTACCACCTGATTCGGACTGGGGTTTTCTAATCTCTTCCCTTCCCTGTGTCAATTCATCTATAAAAGTAGCTATATCTTGCGTCCTTTCTTCCTTGTTAGGTTTCATCGCGTGAAGTATAGCATTGCGGGTTGATTCGGAAACATTATCCGGAATCAAGGATTTCAATTTGCTTTGATTGGCATCCACGAGGTAGGTTGAAGATGGTGGATTTTTTCCGGTCAGAAGATAAAGTAACGTGGCACCAAGGGCATAAATATCCAATGTAGGGGCGAATTCGTAAATATCACCTCCTTGTTCTATTGGCGCATACCCGTTGGTTAGACCCTTGGCATTAGGAGTGGAGGTTGGATTACCTTTTTTGTCGAAATGTTTGGCTAGCCCGAAGTCTATCAACACCGGTGTCTGATTGTGACCTCCATTGTTTTTTAAAATGATATTATCCGGCTTGATATCCAGATGCAAAAGTTTGTTATTATGCAAAGCATTTACAGCATCTGCAATCTGAAGGATCAAGGATATAGCCTCCGGCTCATCCATCTTTCCCGGACTGCCACCGTCAAGATATTCCATCACATAATAGGCTGTACCGTTAGCCTCGAATGTTTCATTGACATTCACAATATGATCTGACAACTGACAAATAGCCTGCAACCGCTTCGCTTCATTAAAGAAATCTTTTCGTGATTGCTCCACAGAGAGTTGAGAGGTCGGCGTGCAACGCACCGTAACTCCATCACCGTCACGGAAACAAGTTTCCATGAAATGTTCTTTGATGGCAAATTTCACTTCTACCGGCACATTGCCGACCTTAAATTTACCGGTTGCAAGATAGGTGATGCCAAAACCGCCGGCACCGAGCACTTTCTCAATCTTGTATTCACTGGCGGGACTTTTGATAACAGTGCCCGGTTGAAGTGTGGATGATTGCATAATCTTCTATTTGAAAAGTCGTGAAAAGAATGATTTAATCTTGGATCCTGAAGAGACCGTTTCGGCTGAAAGGTCGTGGGAAGTTTCGTCTTTTCTTCTCAATTTTTGAGTTACGACCACATTTTCTTCCTCTCCCTCTTTTTCTTCGTCTGAGTCTATCTCTAATTCCGTTTCAATTTCCGGATCAACGGTGACCAATCCCACATGAATCTGAATGGCGGTGTTATTATCGTCGCTCTCACTGCTTCTTTCAGCAAGGATCTTGATTTTTTCTTCATCAGTTTTATCTGATGAATAAAGATCGATCAATTCCTCATCGTCCCAAACCGATGTCACACCGTCAGAACACAAAATAAAATAATCGTCCGGAGAAATATCCTGCAGATTTACCACTGTTGCCTCATCGCGATCCCTGACTCCGTCGTTCGCGCTCATGCATCTTGTGATAACATTACTTTTTGGATGTCCCTTTACCTGTTCGGGCGAGATATTCCCGGAACGTAACAAAGCATTTACAAGTGAATGATCCTCACTTCTATAGATTATTCCCTCTTGAGGCCTGATCTGGTAGATCCGGCTATCGCCGATATGGGCAGCCAAAACACCTTGGGAATGAGGTGTAAGGAAAGTGAGAGTTGTTCCCATCCCACGATTTGAAGGATTTGAAGCTTTGTCAAGAGCTTCGTATGCCTTTCGGAGCACATACTGGAAATCACCGTCAGAGAAATCTTGCAGGTTATTATGACGGGCCATAACTTCCCCAATGCTTCTACAAACCGTTTGGCTGGCCACTTCTCCTTTCTCACACCCTCCGACACCGTCACACACTACAAATACCGGAGTCTGGTTGTCAGGATGGTCAACGTCAGGAAAACGGGAATCTTCCTGATTATCCCTTTTGCCTATCTGATGGAATGAATAAACGGAATCTATGTCAACAATCATTTTTTCTGTTTTTCTATTTTTTGAACTTTAATGAGGGTTTTTCCCAATTTTATGGTATCACCATAATTAAGGTAATCTATATCGCCAACCACCAATTCTCTATTATTGTGGTAGACCGGATTCAATCCTCTTTCCACAGTCAACTTATAGACCAGATTCCCGCCCTGGTCAAAGGTTACATCAATCCTTACGGATCTCTTGGATGCAAATTTATCCTTTATGGCAAAATCTGATTGCGACTCTTCATCAAAGCGGCCGACATAATGGGTTCCTTCCTTGAGGATATATTCCTTTTTGCCAAGAAAATTACCCACAACAAGTTTCATTCGGTTTTGATTGATCCTTATCGGATCAGTTTTTTTGACAACTTTTTCAATCTTGCCGTTTTCATCATAATGGAGTGCATACTTTGTTTGACAGGAATCACAGATACCGGTATCCTTATCGATGGAACCATCACAACCGGCTGTTTTGCATTTAAGCATTTCCTGAAGCAGTTCTTCTTCTGAAGGTTCTTTTTCGAAAGAATGGGGTTTTCCACACCGAGGACATTTCAGAGAATTTTTCCCGGTATGGATTTTATCTGCAGTCATCCTGATTAATTGACCACAACCGGGACTGTCACATCTTATCACAAATGCACCATTTTCTTGCCATCCGGGCTGCACTTTCGGTATCGGTTTCTCCTCAATTTTCTTTTCCTCAGCTTTCACTTCCGGCTTTGGTTTGGCACCATAATTAAATTTCAACTTCTGACCACATTCCTTGTTGATGCAGGATACGGAATAGGAACCGGGAGCTGATGGAGCCTTATAGTTATATAGAGTACCGCAATGAGGGCATTTTAAAGGGATTCTTCTAACCTCTTCCATGGCTTTACTTATTTTGCTACAACTTTGAAATAACTCGGTTTCTTACATTTAGGACATTCTATCCGAAAGACCCCCGGTTTTTGGGGCTGAATAAATGCATATTTTGTGCCGCAAACATCGCAAACGACAAGTCTTCTGATTTGTTTTTCCATAAATATTAGGCTTTTACGTTAGTGAAATATCATCCTGGATATCCAAATTGTCATCATTCATTGCAATATCAAAATCATTCTGTTCCAAATAACCCGAATCGCCATGTTGCTGGGCATAAAGTAGTTCTACATCGCTGACATCAATATCTCCCGGAATACCTTCAATAATCTCCCCTTCCGGAGTCGTGATCACATCATAGACATTATCACCGTCTACATCCACCATTAAAGCTTCATTGCCAAATTCGTCGTGAATAACGGCAGCATTAAGCTCTCGGCCATCAGCCATATAAATAGTACCAATATCATCTATAAGCAGGACATCTTCCATATCGATGTCCTGAGGATCTATTTCCTCCACTATTATATCCACGATATCGTCGTCTTCATCGAAATTTGGTTCATCTCCGGGTGTTGGTTCCGGCTCCGGGGTCGGTTCGGGAGTTGGCTCCGGCTCGGGTGCTGGCTCCGGCTCGGGTGTTGGTTCCGGTTCTGGTGCTGGTTCCGGCTCTGGTTCGGGCTCCGGGGTCGGTTCTGGTACTGGCTCGGGAGTCGTTTCCTGTTCAGGAATTAATTCTGATTCTGTAGGTGTTTCCTGGTCATTAGTCAACTCAGGTTCGGGAGTCGGTTCTTCTTTCAATTGGTCGTAGAGAATGTTTGCAGCTTCAGTGGTGATTGCACCGGCAGCAAGTGCAGCGGCAATTTTTTCACGGGTCCAATTATCTTTTTTACCGCCTTTTGAATTCTGATTGTTAAGTGGTGTTGTTTTCATATCGTTTTTTCTTAAATTGTTTTATGCCACAAAATTAAATTATGAAAAACACGATGTCAATTTTTTAAATGAATATAGTTTGAACCCCCGGGGTTTAGATGACGAAACCTAAAAAATAGACTATTAAACGTCTAAATTAACATGCCTTACATATAGAATGCGACCTGTTTTTTATGTCATGGACTGACAAAGGCATACGGCATTTAGGACAAATCAACAGACTTTGAAGAAATTTCAATTTCTTTTCCAATCCGTTGATCATAGCATCGGAAATGAATGGGGCAATTGCTCCGGGAGCCATTATTAAAAGCCTAGACCAAATGGGACTGTGATTGATGCCCGGAATTGCAAAAGAAAGTCCGAAAAAAGTAACGGATAAAACCGGGCCGATTTTCCTGACAATTTTCTTTTGAACTTCAAGCTTTCTTTTTGTTTCTTCAAATTCCTGAAGAATCTCATAAATTTCATCAAAATCTTCAGAATAGTCGTTCGGTTTCAATACTCGACGAGCTTTGAAAGTGTAGCCCTTATATCCTTCTTGCCCAAGCCTTATCCACGTGTTGGGTTTTATATGTATATGTTTGCACCGACGAAACACTCCGTCGTCTTCCACAAATGTTCCGTTTGTGGAATCATTGTCGGTTAAAGTCCAGTTATCTCCATCAATTGTTATTGTGGCGTGGTTGTGACTGACAGAAGTATGTTTTTCATCAATTTTAAAGGGTTTTTCTAAGTCCCTCCCAATTTGGAATGTTGCCATGGAAAATAAAAATATTTTAATCTTTCAAATGTACATATTTATTCTAAAAAAATGAACGGAATAAGCAACTTTATTCGCTCAAATTCAACTGGATTTGACTTTTTTTAGTTTTTCACATGGACTTTGAATTGTTGTTAGGGAACCATGGAATGAAGTTTCATGGTAGGATCTCACTTATTGGGCTTATTGGGATTAAAACGGCTTTCCATTTTTGACCCGTTTAGTTTCAAGAACTCTAAATCTTCAAAACATGTAAAATAGTGCGTTCTGCTTCCCCAAATTTTGTAAAATAGTGCGTTCTGGATAAAAATTACTACCTTTATTTAGCTTAAAGATAAGAGGGAAGTGATTTCATTAGTTTAATAACACAACTTTAATACTTTTTGGGGAATCTATAAATTTATAATTTGGATAAGAGTTTTGAACTTGTCATTACTTCCATTTTAGAGAAGCCGAATATTTTTACCAAGATCTTTTAAAGAGTGTCCTATGTGATAGAGATATTCGTCTATCATCAGGAACCTTTTTCATAACCTATTAATTTATATAATTATAAGTCCAATGAATTTTCATTAAGGAGGAAATCGTATATACTGATTATTGTAATGCCTGACTCATTCCTGATAACCGGGGTCG
>JAFLTM010000078.1 GCA_022509225.1 Muribaculaceae bacterium | reverse complement strand
CAGACCCGACAGTGGCAGCTATCAAACCTATTTTGCTTCCGAATTGCGCTTTCCCTGCCATAAGGCAAAGTTAATAATTTTATTTCTTCTATTCTTATGACGTCCTTTTTCTTTATACGATTGCTTTAATTTTAGTAAATTTGCACTGTCGTGGATCTTTATTCCCCGGCAATAAGCTTATTGTCATGAATAACAAAGAAATAATGAATCGTGCCGCCGATAATATCAGGATTCTGACTGCGGCCATGGTTGAAAAGGCAAAGTCCGGTCATCCCGGAGGTGCGATGGGTGGTGCCGACTTTATCAACATCCTATATAGCGAATATCTCGTTTACGACCCTGACGACCCTACATGGCCCACACGCGACAGGTTCTTTCTTGATCCCGGCCACATGTCGCCGATGCTTTATTCACAATTGGCGCTGACGGGCAAATATTCTTTAGACGACCTGAAGAATTTCCGTCAATGGGGAAGCCCGACTCCCGGTCATCCGGAGCTGGATGTTGTCAGGGGAATCGAGAACACATCCGGGCCTCTCGGGCAAGGACATGCTTACGCCGTAGGCGCCGCAATTGCCGCCAAATTCCTGTATGCACGCACCGGCAATCCGGGCTTTAACTCCGAGAAAATCTATGCCTTCATTTCCGACGGAGGAATTCAGGAAGAAATATCGCAGGGAGCCGGACAGATGGCGGGTCATCTCGGTCTTGACAATCTGATAATGTTTTATGATTCAAACGATATCCAGCTCTCAACCGAAACAAAGGAGGTCTCTTCCGAAGACACGGCTATGAAATACCGCTCATGGGGCTGGAGCGTCTCCGAGATAGATGGCAATGATGCCGACCAGATTCGTCAGGCGTTGAACAAGGCTATTGCAGAAAAAAACCGCCCCTCTCTCATTATCGGCCACACAATCATGGGCAAAGGGGCACGCAAGGCCGACAACACCTCCTACGAACGCAGCACAAAGACACATGGAGCACCTCTCGGCGAAGGTGCCTACCGAAACACCGTGCTCAATCTCGGTGGAAATCCCGATGATCCCTTCGTTATTTTCGACGAAGTGAAAGAACTCTATGAATCCCGTGCCAAAGACCTGAAAGCTATTGTTAGCAACCGTAAGGCAGCCGAGGCAAAATGGGAGCAGGCAAATCCGGAAAAGAGCGACACGCTGAAGAGATGGTTTGAAAATAAAGCTCCCGAAATAGACTGGAGCAAGGTAAGCGTGAAGAGGGATGAACCCACACGCAACGCCTCGGGCAACGTGCTTGCAGAGCTCGCCCTGCAGGTCCCGAATATGATATGCAGTTCGGCAGACCTTGCAGATTCCGACAAGACCGGAGCTTTTCTTAAAAACACAACCACAATCAAAAAAGACGACTTTCACGGTGCATTCCTGCAGGCAGGTGTTTCAGAACTCACAATGGCTTGTCTCTGCATCGGCATGACCCTCCACGGGGGTATTATAACCGCATGCGCCACTTTCTTCGTTTTCTCCGACTACATGAAACCTGCCATAAGGATGGCTGCCCTGATGGAGCTTCCGGTGAAATTTGTATATAGTCACGACTCTTTCCGGGTAGGCGAGGATGGACCCACGCATGAACCGGTGGAACATGAAGCCCAGCTCAGGTTGCTTGAAAAATTGAAAAACCATAGCGGCTATCCCTCTGTCTTGGTGCTTCGTCCGGCAGATGTTGATGAAACGGTGGAGGCTTGGAAACTTGCCATGGAGAATACCTACACACCCACCGCACTTATAATGTCTCGCCAGAATGTGAAGAGTCTGCCTGAGGGTAACGATTATTCAGGAGTGAAAAATGGGGGCTACATAGTAGCTGAATCCGATCCGGATCCCGACGTGGTGCTGATTGCATCAGGTTCGGAAGCCTCCACTCTTTCAGAAGCGGCAAGAATGTTGCGTAAAGAGGGAGTAAAGGTGAGGGTGGTGTCTGTGCCGTCGGAAGGTCTCTTTTTGTTGCAGCCGGAAACTTACAGGAAAAACGTGATCCCTAAAGGTGTGAAAAGATTCGGTCTCACAGCCGGACTACCTGTCAACCTCCTTGGCCTCGTGGGCGATGAAGGCACCATAAAGGGTCTGGAAACATTCGGATTCTCGGCACCTTTCAAGGTGCTTGAAGAAAAACTCGGCTTCACTCCCGAAGCTGTCTATTTGGATATAAAAGGAATCCTTTAAGGATAGGCCTGTTATGGTTCTGATAACCGGTGCCGGCGGAATGTTAGGTTCCTATGTTAAGGAACAGTTCTTTGATGAACCCGTGGCAACCTTAGGCTTGAAGGAGAATTCCGATTTCAAGGTTGACATAACAGCCGAGAGCCCCGATTTTAGAAATGTGACCTTTGAAACCGTCATTCATTGTGCCGGCACTGAGGATGAATCCTCGGCCTACGCCCTGAATCTTGACGGAACCAAGAATCTCCTTGCCGCATTGGAAAAGAATCCTCCCCGTAATTTAGTCTATGTGAGCAGTTTCAGGGTCTATAGTCATGATGCCGGTGAAGGAATAAAAGAGGATGCAAACACTTGGGCCACCGGTAAGGTGGGGAAATCAAAAGCCCTTGCCGAGCAATATGTGAAAGACTGGTGCGACAGGCATGATGTCACACTCACAGTGTTGAGACCGGCAAGAATGTTCGGCAACGGAGTTTCCGGCGAATCCCTCTCCCTCTTCAATGATGCCTTGTCGGGCAAATATATTCATATCAGGGGCAATGATGCAAAGGTGAGCGTGGTCACGGCTTACGATGTGGCGAGAGGCATAAAGGCCCTTTACAAAAACGGGGGTATCTACAATGTTGCTGATAATGTCAATCCCCGTTTGATAGATATGGTGGAGGCCATGACCGCAAATGCCGGTGCCAAAAAGAGGATGACTCATCTTCCCATAGCCTGGGCGGAATGGCTCTGGCGGCTCGCCAGGTGGATTCCCTCAATCAACAGGAATCTTTCACCCTCCGTGGTGGAGGAACGTATGAAAACCCTTACGCTCGACGGCTCTTATTTCTCTGATATGGCGGGCATACGTTATCACGACACTATAGCTGTCATGGAAAGAATGGATCCCGATTACCCTTATTCAGATAAATCCGTCAACAAAAAAAACCATACATGAGGCTTGAAAAAATATCCGGTTTAGCAGGGAAGGTACTATCTTCGACGGCATCCCTTTTGAAAGTGGCTATAATGTCGCGTGGAGCCTCGCCATCCTCAAAAGAGGGGGAAGGGAAAGAGATAATCATCCTTGGAAACGGGCCCTCACTTCGTGAAACAATCGAGGAAGATTTCGATTGGCTTGTGACACACGACCTCATGGCAGTGAATTTCGCCGCCATAACTCCGGAATTTTTCCGTCTTCGTCCCAAATTTTATATACTTGCCGACAATCACTTCTTCAATTCCCTGCAAAGCGATTCGAACGTGAGAAAATTATGGGAAAACTTCAAACTTGTCAGCTGGGAAATGACCCTGTTTCTCCCCTCCGGTTTCAAACACCTCGCGGCCCCACTCCTACTGAATTGCCCGGCAATAAAAGTGAAGTATTTTAATCTCACTCCCGTGGAGGGTTTTAAATTCTTAACCCGCTTCCTTATAGATAAAGGCTTAGGGATGCCGCGACCCCGGAATGTGCTTGTGCCTGCTTTGATTGTAGCCATTCGTTCCGGCTATCGTAAAATTTATATATGTGGCGCCGACCACACCTGGACGAAGACCCTGGATGTAGATAGCGACAATTTCGTGATAAGTGTTCAGCCACATTTCTACGCCGACAATGAGCAGGAGCACCGGAGGGTGAGGGAAACCTACAAGGGCCTGCGCCTCCATGATGTGCTTGGAAGCATGGTCGTGGCTTTCAGAAGCTACTGGGAAATTGCCGATTATGCCAAAAGGAAAAATATCAGCATTATAAATGCCACCCCCGGTTCTATGATCGATGCCTTCCCGAAAATGAAAAAACCGGAAAATAAACCATTCACAGAGAAATGAAATATATGCTTGTTGCCGGAGAGGCATCCGGCGATCTTCATGCCTCCAATGTGATAAACTCACTGAAAAAAATCGACAAAGATGCCGAATTCCGTTTCGTGGGTGGCGACCTGATGTCGAAGGCCACAAGAAAATCGCCTGAAATACATTATGAAAGGCTTAACGTCATGGGATTTTCGGAAGTGCTCCGTCATCTGCCTGACCTGCTGAAAAACCTCAAGAATGTAAAAGCTATAATTAAGGAATATAGGCCCGATGTTCTGATTCTTGTAGATTATCCCGGTTTCAATCTTAAACTTGCGAAATATGCCCACAAACTCGGGATAAGGGTTGACTATTTCATATCTCCGAAAATATGGGCATGGAAAGAATGGCGTGTGAAGTTGATCAAAAAATATGTCTCCAACCTCTATTCAATTCTTCCATTTGAAGAGACTTTCTATAAAAGACACGGCTACACGGCAAGATATGTGGGGAACCCCTCGGTGCAGGAGATCGACAATGCGTTGCGACACCTTCCTCCCAAGAACCATTTCATGGAAAGACAGGGTCTGTCTGACCGGGAGAAACCGATCATCGCACTCCTTCCGGGATCCCGAAGGGGAGAGATAAGCAACAATCTCCCCATAATGATAGAGGCTGCAAAAAGATTTCCCGACCATAATTATGTTGTGGCGGCTGCACCCGCCATCCCTGAAAAGTTCTATCGTGAGATCGCCCAGGATCAGGGGCTGCAGGTGGTTTTCGGAGCCACTCCCACCCTTCTCAAATATTCAAAAGCTGCTCTGGTAACCTCGGGCACCGCAACATTGGAGACAGCGCTTATAGGCACCCCTCAGGTTGTGTGTTACCGTGCAAACGGCAGCAAGCTTTCACATTGGCTCATGTCAAAGCTGATTAAGGTTAAATACGTTTCTCTCCCGAACCTCATAGCCGGCAACAATGTGGTGCCCGAGATGCTTCTGCATCTATGCACACCTGACACCGTTGCCCGTGAATTAGGCCCGCTCCTTCAAGCCTCCCCAAAGCGTGACTGGCAGATTGCGGGATACAAAACTGTAAGAAGAAAACTCGGCAACAGTGTCGCGAGTGACTATGTTGCCGAGCTTGTCTATGATTCTCTGACCACGGTCTGATTCAAGACCTTATTCCCGTCCGTGACAGTTCTTGTACTTCTTGCCACTTCCGCAGGGGCACGGTTCGTTACGTCCAACTTTAGGCATCGCCTTGATAGGCTGCACCGGACCCTGACGACGGCTGACATTCTGGCCTGCCTGCCTCTGGGCGTTTTCACCCGGATATGCCTCTCTGGTGGTGCTATAGTTGGCATAAGGATTATGTGTGGTTGACGACGTGCTGTATTCACGCCTGATCTGTTGCTGGCGTGCAAGCGAGGCAGCGTTCTTTTGATTCTGTCTGGTTTCGCGGGCCTGGTTCTCGGCAGCTTTAGCTTCATTATAGTCGGGAACTGCAAGCCTACCGCGCATCAGTGTGGCCACAGCTTTGGAGTTCATCTCCCAAAGCATCTTCTTCCAGAGTTCGTATGCCTCAAGCTTATAGATAACCAGCGGGTCTTTCTGTTCGTATGATGCATTCTGCACCGATTTACGCAGTTCATCCATCTCGCGGAGCTGCTCCTGCCATGATTTGTCAATCGACGACAAAAGCACTGTTTTCTCCCATGCCTTGGTGAGTGGCCGACATTCATTTTCATAGGCATCCTTTATGTCGCAGCGTATGTTGAATATCCTGCGGCCGTCGGTCACGGGAACCCCTATAGGTCCTGTCGCCCCTCTTTCCTCTACAAACTCCTTGATATAAGGCATTGCGCTCTCAGCCATCTTCTGCTTATTACGCTCAAAGGTGCGCATCGCCTCCTCTGCAAGCCTGTCGGCTATTTCGGATGCATCGAGCTTTGAGTATTCCTCCTCGGTGAAAGGAAGCTCTATTGCCATATTCTTGAGAACATCCTCCTCGAATTCGGGATAACCGTTCTCATAAAAACGGTTGGCAAGCTCATTCGCGGTCTCATATATCATATTGGCGATATCCGTGCCTATTCTTTCACCCTTGAGTGCATTTTGCCGGCGACCATAGACACCCTTTCTCTGGGCGTTCATCACGTCGTCATATTCCACAAGACGTTTACGGATACCGAAGTTGTTCTCCTCCACTCGTTTCTGGGCGTTCTCTATGGAACGGGTCACCATCTTGCTCTCTATCATGTCTCCCTCCGCGAATCCGAGTCGGTCGAGTGTCTTCACCACCCTTTCGTTGGCAAAGAGACGCATCACGGTATCTTCAAACGACACGAAGAACACTGAGGAGCCCGGGTCGCCTTGACGGCCGGAACGTCCGCGAAGCTGACGGTCAACGCGGCGTGATTCATGCCGCTCTGTGCCTATGATGGCAAGACCTCCGGCCTCTTTCACTTCCGGGGTAAGCTTTATGTCGGTACCACGTCCCGCCATGTTGGTGGCTATGGTCACGGTGCCTTTCTTACCGGCATGTGCAACGATCTCCGCCTCCTTTTGATGCTGTTTCGCATTCAGCACCTGGTGTGGAATCTTCCGCAGATTCAGCATCTTCGACAAAAGTTCGGATATTTCAACAGACGTTGTGCCCACAAGCACAGGC
Organism: Muribaculaceae bacterium; assembly: GCA_022509225.1. Taxonomy (GTDB): domain Bacteria; phylum Bacteroidota; class Bacteroidia; order Bacteroidales; family Muribaculaceae; genus Lepagella. The sequence continues at coordinate 629 of JAFLTM010000078.1, read as the reverse complement.
CTGCCTTCCGCTATCATCTTTTCCACCTCCTGAATAACTGCAGCATATTTCTCTTTCTTTGTCCGGTAAACCCTGTCGTTCTGGTCGTTCCTTATCACCGGACGGTTAGTAGGTATTTCTGTCACCTCCAGTTTATAGATATCGTAGAACTCGCCTGCCTCTGTCATTGCCGTACCGGTCATTCCTGCAAGTTTCCGATACATGCGGAAATAATTCTGAAGAGTGATGGTAGCGTATGTCTGAGTGGCAGCCTCAACCTTGACACCCTCTTTCGCCTCGATTGCCTGGTGAAGACCGTCGCTGTAGCGACGTCCTTCCATGATACGTCCCGTCTGCTCATCAACAATTTTGATCTTGTTATCATCGATCACATATTCCACATCCTTGTCAAAGAGGGTGTAGGCCTTGAGGAGCTGGTTAACCGTGTGCACACGCTCCGCCTTTATGGAATAGTTCTGCAGAAGGTCATCTTTCTTTGCCTGTTTCTCCTCTTTTGTAAGCTCCTCGTTATCAACCATTGAAAGCTGTGAGGTGATATCGGGAAGAATAAAGAAGTCCGGATCCTGCGTGGTGCCCGTGAGAACCTCGATTCCCTTGTCGGTCAGCTCTATGCTGTGGTTCTTTTCATC
>JAFLTM010000077.1 GCA_022509225.1 Muribaculaceae bacterium | reverse complement strand
ACCTTGACATTTCTCTTCTTTGCTGCGACTGTCTTTTTTGCCATACTTTAATTTTTATTTTGTAGCTTTCTTTTTGTTTGCAACTGTCTTCTTGCGACCTTTTCTCGTTCTGGCGTTATTCTTGGTGCTTTGTCCCCTAACCGGCAAACCGATTCTGTGACGAATTCCACGATAACAACCTATATCCATAAGACGCTTGATGTTCAGTTGGATTTCTGAACGCAAATCTCCTTCCACCTTAAATTCATTCTGGATAACTTCACGCACGGCGGCTGCCTCTGCGTCTGTCCAGTCCTGAACCTTCGTGTCGAGATTAACTCCGGCCTTATTCAATATCTTTTTAGCCGAACTTCTGCCTATCCCGAAAATATAGGTCAAGGCTATTTCTCCTCTTTTATTTTGTGGCAAATCAACGCCAACTATTCTTACTGCCATATATAATGATTACATATTTTATGCAAAGATAATGAAAATTATCCTTGGCGTTGTTTAAATTTTGGATTCTTCTTATTAATCACGTATAATCTTCCTTTTCTACGCACAATCTTACAATCGGCGCTACGCTTTTTTATAGATGCTCTGACTTTCATATGGTGTGTTTTTATTTATATCTGAACGCTATTCTTCCCTTCGATAAATCATAAGGGCTCATCTCAACCCTCACTTTATCGCCGGGTAGGATCTTTATATAATGCATACGCATTTTTCCTGATATATGGGCCGTTATTTCATGCCCGTTGGTCAATTCTACCTTGAACATTGCATTCGACAATGCCTCAAGTATCACTCCGTCTTGTTCTATTGCAGCCTGTTTTGCCATTTGGTCCGCTCTTTGCTGATTTTATTTATTATTTACAACCTTTGATCCGATAGCCTCTTCTATGTATCGAAATGTAGTGAGAATCTCCGGCTTATCTTCCGTGATCAACACCGTATGCTCATAGTGGGCCGACGGTTTTCTGTCTCTTGTCCTACACTCCCATCCATTGCTTTCTATTACCACGTTCTTGCTTCCAAGGTTTATCATCGGTTCGATGGCTATGCACATTCCGGGTCGTAGAATCGGCCCTATACCTTTTCTCCCGAAATTGGGAACCTCAGGGTCTTCGTGCATACTCTTCCCGATGCCATGACCACACATTTCTCTGACTACACTGTATCCGGCCTTTTCACAAAAAGTCTGTATGGCATTGGAAATATCACCTATCCGTTTTCCAGGCTGAGCAATCTCAATACCTTTATAGAGACTCTGTTTGGTTATAGAGAGCAATCTCTCTGTTTTCGGATCTATATCGCCGACAGTAAAAGTATAGCAACTGTCACCGTGAAACCCATTATATTCAACTACACAATCGGTGCCGATTATATCTCCCTCACGCAATGCATATCCGGAAGGAAATCCATGCACCACAGTTTCGTTGACTTCGATACATAATGTGCCCGGGAAGCCATGGTAACCGAGGCAAGCGGGTTTACCGCCATTATCCAGGATAAACTCCCTTGCCACGTTATCAAGTTTTCGGGTCGTAACTCCGGGTTCAACCCACCGGGCCACCTCTCCTAGAACACGGCTGACAAGATCACATGCCTCCCGCATTCTCTCTATCTCTTCGGCTGTCTTAATATATATCATTCAAGCCTGCGCTGCCTTTCTTCAGAACACCCCGCTCCCGGTGGTGCGGCCCTTTATACGGCCCTCTTTCATCAGACCGTCATAATGGCGCATCAACAGGTGTCCTTCGATAATCCTCAGGGTGTCAAGAATAACACCGACCATAATCAGCAAGGATGTGCCTCCAAAGAAAGCTGCAAACTGACGGTTAAGACCAACCACATGGGCGATTGCCGGCAGAATTGCCACTATACCAAGGAATATTGAACCAGGCAGGGTTATCCTCGACATGATGGTGTCAAGATACTCAACTGTCGGCTTCCCCGGTTTGATGCCGGGAATAAATCCATTATTCCTCTTCATATCTTCTGCCATTTGGGCCGGCCTAACGGTTATCGCGGTATAGAAATAGGTGAATGCCACAATCATTATGAAATACACCAGGTTATACCAGAATCCGTAGAGGTTTGTCATCGCTCCGAAAAATCCGCCGTGATTGGTGGTAAAGCCAACCATGGTGACAGGTATAAACATAATGGCTTGTGCAAATATGATAGGCATCACACCGGCAGCATTAACCTTGAGAGGGATATACTGTCTGGCACCACCATATTGTTTGTTGCCCTGAATTCTCTTTGCATATTGCACAGGCACTTTACGGGTTCCCTGCACCAGAAGCACTGCTCCGGCTATCACCGCAACAAGTATGATCAATTCAACGAGGAATATGACCAGACCGCCACCCGCAGAGTTCAGGAGACGTGATGTGAACTCCTGGAAAACAGCCTCCGGGAACCTTGCCATTATACCAATGAGGATTATGAAAGAAATACCGTTACCGATACCCTTCTGATCAATCCTCTCACCCAGCCACATGATGAACATAGATCCTGCGGCAAGCACGATGGTCATGAACAATACATTCCAGAAATTCATGTCGATTGCCACTCCTGCTGCGCTAACCTGATATTTCAGATTAAGCAAATAGGCAGGCCCTTGAACAAGAAGGATGAGCACTGTGAGATAACGGGTGTATTGGTTCAATTTCATCCTGCCACTCTCTCCCTCACGCTGCATCTTCTGGAAAGCCGGGAGCACCATGCCTAAAAGCTGAATCACGATTGAGGCCGTGATATAAGGCATAATTCCTAAGGCGAATATAGATGCCTGAGAGAAAGCTCCACCGGAAAACATGTCGAGAAGCTGCATCAAACCATCGCTCGTGAAGGCCTTTAATGCCTGCAGATCATTCGGGTTGATTCCGGGCAGAACCACGTAGCAACCAAATCGGTAGACAAGCACCAGCAAAATCGTGATGCCCAGTCTGCGCCTGAGGTCATCTACACTCCATATATTTTTTACAGTTTGAGTAAATCCCATTTTTAATTAGTTTTTTTGCATGAACCTCCGGCTGCGGTTATTGCCTCTTCAGCTTTCTTGGAAAATGCATCTGCCTCGATTTCAATTGCCTTTGTCACTGCACCGTTGGCAAGCACCTTCACGAGACATCTTTTCGGTACGAGACCTGCAGATTTCATATCCTCAACAGTGATTTTTTCAAGGTTTCTTGCTTCTGCAAGTGCCTGAAGTGCATCAAGGTTGATAGCCTTATATTCTACCCGGTTGATATTGGTGAAACCAAATTTCGGAACACGACGTTGCAAAGGCATCTGTCCACCTTCGAAACCGATCTTACGCTTGTAACCGGAACGAGATTTCGCACCCTTATGTCCGCGGGTTGATGTGCCGCCTGTCCCGGCGCCGGGGCCACGTCCCACTCTCTTGTTCTTCTTGTTGCTTCCGGGAGCCGGTTTTAAATTATGTAGTTCCATTTCTTTCCTCCTTTAAAGTTTTGTGACTTCTACAAGATGGTGCACCACTTTTACCATTCCTCTGATAGAAGGGCAATCTTCATGCACAACCGTATGGTTCATCTTTCTCAATCCAAGCGCATCAAGAGTGCGTTTCTGTACAGCCGGACAATTTATGCGGCTTTTTATTTGTTTGATTGCTATCTGTGCCATCTTTGTCTGATTTAACCCTTAAATACTTTTTCTACCGAAATGCCGCGACGTTTTGCAATCTCAATCGGGCTCCTCATCTCACTTAAAGCCTCTATTGTGGCCTTAACAAGATTGTGGGGATTTGAAGAACCTTTGCTTTTTGCAAGTACGTCTCTGATTCCTGCACTTTCAAGCACAGCACGCATAGCACCACCGGCTTTCACTCCTGTACCTTCTGATGCGGGTTTCAAGAATATTCTCGAACCACCGAACTTGGCACTCTGTTCGTGAGGAATTGTGCCATTATGCACGGGAACTCTCACTAAATTCTTTTTTGCTGCCTCTACTCCTTTAGCGATTGCAGCCGTAACTTCATTTGCCTTACCGAGTCCCCATCCTATTACGCCGTCTTCATTCCCGACAACAACAATAGCAGCAAAGCTGAACGCACGTCCACCCTTGGTCACTTTGGTGACACGGTTTATCGCTACCAATCTGTCTTTCAAGTCCAGATCGTTAGTGGATTTTACTCTATTATTTCTTTTTACCATGACTCTTTATTAAAATTTAAGACCGGCCTCGCGGGCTGCATCGGCCAAAGATTTAACTCTGCCGTGGAACAGATAACCGTTACGGTCGAAAACAACCGTGCTGATACCTTTTTCCAAAGCTTTCTTTGCAATGTCGGCACCTACCTTGGCCGCAACCTCTGTCTTCGTGCCTCCTTCAAGACCTTTCGACGATGAGGCGCATAAAGTGTTGCCTCCCAAATCATCAATCAACTGAACGTAGATTGCCTTGTTGCTACGAAACACACTCATGCGCGGACGTTCCGGTGTGCCCGAGATCTTTCCTCTAATACGAGTCTTTATCTTGTTTCTTCTTGCTATTTTAGATACCATAATCTTCCTAATTTAGTTATTTAGCATTTGCTGACTTACCCGATTTACGACGGATAACTTCACCCACAAACTTGATACCCTTGCCTTTGTAAGGTTCCGGCTTGCGGAGTGAACGAATCTTCGCACAAACTTGTCCCAGCAGCTGTTTGTCTGAGCTTTCAAGTATGATCAACGGATTTTTGTTCCTCTCAGTCTTTGCCTCAACCTTAATTTCCGGCGGAAGCTTGATATAAATAGCATGTGAATATCCTAACGAAAGTTCCAGAACCTGTCCGGTTGCATTGGCTCTGTAACCAACACCCACAAGTTCCATTTCCTTTTTGTAGCCTTCCGACACTCCAACCACCATGTTGTGGATCAGAGCACGATACAGACCGTGCATCGCGCGGTTCTCCCTTGTGTCGTCCGGTCGTTTAATCTCGAGTTGATTACCCTCCTGCTCAAGTGTGATCGCAGGATTGATTTCTTGTTTCAACTCTCCTTTTGGACCTTTAACTGTAACTACATTATCCTTTACCTGTACTGTTACGCCGGCAGGTATCTCTATGGGTGCTTTACCTATTCTTGACATATCGACTACCTCCTTCCATTAATATACGTAACATAAAACTTCGCCACCGATCTTACGTTCCTTGGCCTCCTTATTGGTCATCACACCCTGCGGGGTGGTGAGAATGGCTATGCCAAGTCCATTTTTAACTCGCGGCATCTCTTTATAACCGGTGTATTGACGTAGTCCCGGACGTGAAACCCTCTGAAGGTTCTCAATGGCACAAACATGATCAACGGGATCATACTTCAATGCTATCTTGATTGTGCCCGACGGGGTTGGCCCATCTATAAATTTATAGTTCAGGATGTAACCCTGATCGAAAAGGATCTTTGTTATCTCCCTTTTCATCTTCGACCCTGGAATATCAACCACACGGTGACCCGCACGGATTGCATTCCTCAGTCTTGTCAGATAATCTGCAATTGGATCTGTCATTGTTGTTGATTGTTAAATTGATTCAGATGTTCCGAACAATATTTAATTCTCTATTGTGTGTCTGTTTTTACCAGCTTGCTTTCTTCACTCCCGGGATAAGTCCGGCCGACGCCATCTCACGGAACATAATCCTTGAAATGCCAAACTGCCTCATATATCCTTTTGGCCTACCGGTCATGGAGCAACGGTTGTGCAACCGCACTTTAGAAGCATTCTTGGGAAGTTTCTGAAGTTTTTTCAGCGCTTCATAATCGATGTTGCCGTCAGCATCGGCAAGAGCAGCCTTCTTCAGGGCAGCTTTCTTCTCAGCGTATTTAGCAACCATCTTTTGGCGTTTCACTTCCCTCGCCTTCATTGATTCTTTTGCCATATCCTATTAATTTTCACGTTTGAATGGAAGACCGAATTTCTTTAGAAGCGCCAGACCCTCTTCGTCGGTCTTGGCGGTGGTCACGAATGTGATGTTCATTCCCTGAAGTTTCGGCACATTGTCGATGTTGATCTCGGGGAAAATGATCTGTTCAGTGACTCCGAGTGTGTAGTTGCCTCTTCCGTCGAGTTTAGAGTTGATTCCCTTAAAGTCACGGATACGTGGCAACGCCACCCTTACAAGCCTCTCAAGGAATTCATACATTTTGTCATGACGGAGGGTAACCATAGCGCCGATAGGCATCTTTTTTCTCAATTTGAAATTTGAGATGTCTTTCCTTGACAATGTAGGCACTGCCTTCTGCCCTGAAATAGCGGTCAGCTCGTTGATGGCAGTCTCTATGATTTTCTTGTCCTGTGTTGCGGCGCCAAGTCCCTGATTGATTACAATCTTCTCAAGTTTTGGCACTTCCATCACACTTGAATAATTGAACTCTTTCTTAAGTTCGGGAATTATTCTCTCTTTATATTCTTTTCCGAGTGTGGTATTATTGCTCATCACTTAATCTCCTCTCCTGATTTCTTTGAATAACGTACAAGTTTACCGGCTTCATTGCGGCGACGACCGATTCTGGTTGGTTTGCCGGTCTTGGGATCAACCACATTCAGATTTGATATATCAACAGGGGCTTCCATCTTGATGATGCCTCCCTGCGGATGCTTTGCATTGGGTTTCATGCTCTTCGACACGATGTTTACACCCTCAACGAGAGCACGGTGTTTTTTTACAAGCATTTCAAGAACCCTACCGGTCTTGCCTTTGTCATCACCGGAATTTACATAGACTATGTCGCCCTTCTTTATATGGAATTTTGCCATTTTATTTTCTTTTTATTAGTTAAAGAACTTCGGGTGCGAGCGAAACGATCTTCATATTCGTGTTACGAAGCTCACGGGCAACAGGGCCGAATATACGGGTTCCCCTGATTTCACCTGCATTATTAAGAAGCACGCATGCATTGTCGTCAAAACGGATATAGCTTCCGTCGGGACGGCGGATCTCCTTCTTGGTTCTGACAACCACAGCTTTTGAAACCGTGCCCTTCTTCACGTCAGAAGAGGGAATCGTGCTCTTTACTGTCACTACAATTATATCACCCACAGACGCATACCTACGTCCTGTGCCACCAAGAACATGGATACAGAGCACTTCCTTTGCTCCACTGTTGTCGGCAACTGTGAGTCTTGATTCTGTCTGTATCATAATTACTTAACTTTTTCAATTATTTCTACAAGTCTCCATCTCTTGGTTTTGCTCAGCGGACGAGTTTCCATCAAACGAACTGTGTCACCCACAGAACATTCGTTCTTCTCGTCATGTGCATGATATTTCTTTGTCTTGTTGACAAATTTTCCGTAGATAGGATGTTTTT
>JAFLTM010000076.1 GCA_022509225.1 Muribaculaceae bacterium | reverse complement strand
ATGGTGGAATGGTAGACACGAAGGACTTAAAATCCTTTGGCCTTTACCGGCTGTGCGGGTTCGAGTCCCGCTTCCTGTACAAAGAATGAGGGTATGTCAAAATTGAATATTTTGACATACCCTCGTAAATTAAGTATTAAGATGTAAGAAACTTAGGATAAGACTATCGGCGTTCTTTCTGATTCCAGCTTTTAGTCAATTGTCCAAAATAAAGAAGCCGGCATAATTCCTCATGGATTATGCCGGTTTCTTAAATTATAATATATTAATAATCAATACATAGGGGTGAATCCAGGATGTTTCTTCAAAGCATGGTTCGCATCGCCTATAAGACCTGTTTCTTTAGATGTGTCAAGCTTCATGATTGACGCACCCTTATTTAGGTCGCATTTGTTGAGGTCAATATAATATATGCCGAAATTGGTCACGATATCAAAGAAATACCTTCTGCCCCTGATGTCGGCATATGAACGCCATTGTGTTGAAGAAACGTTTGGTTCTCCTTGGATAAGGTAGGTGTAAGGCACACAGGAATTAACCAGCACGGTTCTGGCTATGTTAACTGCAAGGTCAAGATCTGACACAGCCTCAACATGATGGGCGAAGAAATTAGCTCTGACACAACGGTCAGGACTTTTCACTGTGCCCGGCAACATATTTATACCCCCTACATTGTCCCAATAATTAATGATGGCAGACATAGCGGGCCACTGGGGATCATTGGTCATGGCATAGACATCACCCATATCATTAATCTTGATCTCACCATTGTCAAATTCAACTATCACGCTTTTACCGCTTGCATCGGTTATTCCCCAGTGCAATGCCGAAACTGTTCCGCCGTCGAAAGTGGCACCACCTATATTAAAGTCATGTTTCTTCAAAACCTCCACACATTCATCAGTCGTGGCATTCAAGTCGAGAAGCCAGCCCACAAACATTGCCAACGACATCGGGGGTCTTCCCTCTGTCTCAGGATTTGAATAAACTGTGCCTTTACAAAAGAGGCCATTTACAACCAGACCCTTCTCATTCATACCTTCGGTGATACCTCCATCATAACCCACGGCATAGACGGCACCGTATTTTGAGGTCCATTTTATAGCTCCCGGCTGATCTGAACTCACTTTTTCAATACCTCTCGGATAGACATAAAGATTTGTAGGGATAGGGGTCTTCCAGTCAAGACATCTTGCTATCACAAATGTAGAGTCAGAGCCGTGATAGTTAACACGACTACACGCATCACTTTTCTGTGTGCCGGTCATGGCTGCCACCAAAACAGCAGCTATGGTCAGTAGTTTTTTCATTTTGCTATAAGTTTTTAATTTTTTCAAAAATAAACCTGCTTGAATCCTTCTTATAATATGGATTTCTGTCACATAAGGTTTGTGACATAATATCTTTCCTAAATTCAGAAGACAATGCCTTTTCAATGGCACCCCGGATAGATTCGGCATTGGCCTCCACGCTTATTACAGAGGGACCCGTTGCCCTACCCTTCTGTCTGAAGCCGACATTCACAGTCGGAAGGCAATGGGTGGGTGCTTCTATCAGGGCTGCCGAGGAATTCCCTATCATAGCGGCGGCATTCTCCATTGCATAATGGAATAATTCCGACCCTAAAGAATCCACCCTGACCACATCCTTAGGATAACCGTCGCCCCATTCCTCCAGCAGAGTTCTCATCGACAGATTCCCGGGATCTGAATTAGGCATTGTGACCAATACCTTCCAACCTTTCTCTATAAACGGGGTCACCCCCTCCAATGTTGCCTTTAACTCATTAAATCCGTTATCATTCAGCAGAGTGACAGGGTGAAATGCAAGCAACAAGAAGTTTTGTCCAGACTTTAACCCCGTGAGTTTATTAAACAGTTCTTCGGTTTGTCTGTTAAAGCAGAAAGGTTCTGCGCCCGGAGCACCCGAATGAAAAACCTTGTCAGGTTGACACCCCATAGAGATTATTCTTTGTCTATACTCTTCCGTCGATGCAAAATGGTAGGTTGAAAGTTGGGTGATTGCATTCCTGTATCTATTATCAAGCGCACCTTGTGTTATCTCTCCGCCATGCAGATGGGCAACAGGGATTCCGAAAGTAACAGCCGCGGATGCTGATGCCAGCGCTTCATACCGGTCTCCAAGAATCACCACTAAATCAGGTTTAATTTCAGGCAATATTTTTGACAATCCATCCTGGACTGCAGCCATTGACCGAACAACAGAGGAAGCTGAGTCATCTGCTGCAACCGAATAAATTTTTGCTTCGATCTTGAAACCGTCGTTTTCTATTTCTTTGTAAGTATTACCGAATCTTTCACTTAAATGCATATTGGTGGCTACAACCTGCAGTTCCAACTCGGGAGATTGCATAACATGCCTCATGATCGGAGCCATTATGCCATAGTCCGCTCTGGTGCCGGTTATAAAACAGATCCTTTTCATAGTTCAATCTGTTGGTCGGGCATGAAATCTTTGGTGGCAACGCTACCCACCACCCTATCCCATATCATGGGTGAAAGTCCCGTACCGGGACGTTTAGTGGTTAAATCTTCTTCTTGTATGATCTGCCCTCTCACTATTTTTCTTGATGCAACAATACTCTTTCGGGCAATTCCCAGATTTCCTGTTTCAGAAGATGTCCTGAATTTTTCCGGGCTACCCAAAGCCGTATTCACATTTCTTATCATTGAAACCATCATTTTCAATTCTTCAGGCTCGAGTGATGCAGAATGGTCGGGACCCTTTAATTCTCTTGACATTGTGAAATGTTTTTCTATGATCTTTGCACCCAAGGCAACCGCAGCTACAGGCACTTCTACTCCGACCGTATGGTCAGAGTATCCGACTTCAACGCCAAAAGCCTTTTCAAGTGTGGTCAACGCATTGAGATTCACATCCTGATAGGGAGTGGGATATTGCGTGTTGCAATGCAGAAGAAAAATTTTATCGGCAGGGTAACCCGTATTTCTGAATGGGCGCAGGGCATCACCGATCTCATCTATTGTTGACATTCCGGTGGATATTATCACCGGGATGCCGGTTGAGGCTATCCGTCTTAAATAAGGAAGGTTGGTGATTTCTCCGCTCGGAATTTTCATAAAATCAACCTTAAGAGAGGCCAGAAAATCAACGCTTTCAATATCAAAAGGTGTTGATAGAAAACCAATTCCTCTATGTTCGCAATAATCCTTCAATTCTCTGAAATCATTGTAGGAAAGCTCCAGATTTTTCAGCATCTCATACTGTCCGCCATGACCCGTCTTTTCTTGCTGGTAAGTGGCCGTAGGACAAGACTTAGCCACCAAATTCTCTGTCTTGAATGTCTGGAATTTCACATAATCAGCCTTAGCTTCCGCGGCAATATCCACAAGTCTCATGGCATAGTCCAGAGATCCGTTATGATTCACTCCGGCTTCGGCAATTACAATTGGCCACGTTCTATTTTCTGTCATCTTTCAGTCTTTGAATCTGAATAATTTTAAATCGGGACCATGATAAATGCCCGGTTCTTCGAGATTCCTTGTAACGTTTGACCCAAGTGCAACGCTGATGTTATCACCGATGGTTATGCCGTTGGTTATTTTAACACCCAGTCCGATGAAACAGTTCTTCCCAATTTTCACAGACCCACCTACAACTGCCCCGGGCCCTATAAAAGTATTTTTCCCTATTTCACAGTCATGTTCAATTATCACACCCGTGTTGATAACACAATTATCTCCAATTCTTGCCCTGTTTATTATCACCCCGTTCATGATGGCGCTACCCTCACCTATTTTTGAGTGTTTGGTTATGATGCTTGACGACGCCACAAGGGTTTTGAACCTCCAGCCGGAATCTTTATATCTTTCAATCAACTTTCTTCTCTGCTCCATCCTTGGAAACCCATGATATACAAAAGCCATGTGCACACCCACACTCTTGTCTGCAAACATCAACGCGTCTTCATCATTGCCAAGCCATTCACCCGGAAGTTCCGGATTTTCTCTCTTTGAAAAATATCCGGTTATTTCAACCGGTGAAAACTCAGCCAATGAAAGCGCATGACCTCCGGAGCCAATCAGAATCACCTTATCATCGTTAATATCCATCAGCAAATCATAAACACCACAAAGTTATGAAAATTTCCGCATAAACTATTTTTATCTTTAAAGTAATCCCACCTATGTTTGAGGATAATAGGTTAATTTTTTACCTTTGCATAAAATATAGAATGTCATGAAGATATTCATAAAGAAAATCATACTATTAATTTCCATTTTACTATTATCCCAAGGATTTGCCAATGCGGTGGTCAGGTATCACTGTGAGGCAGATTCTGTTGCAGCAATTCAACTTCTTGAAAAAATATCGGGCATTCCGGATATAGGCACCCGGGTTATGGAAGCAGCCCTGGCGCTACAAAACGTGCCGGCAGGTGAAGCTGCCGACAATGATCTTTCCGGCACTTTGGTTGTCAGGCTCGACACATTAAGCATGCGCGAACTCCTGAATGTCTCTCTTGCCGCTGCTATCGCTGCCGCAAAAACCAATCCCGGATTGAGAGACTTTGAAAAAGCACTGGAGAGCGTAAGTCGTAAAAAAGGGCAGGACAACGGATTCACCTCTCAATTTTTCTATGCATCAGATTGGATTGTAGATAATGTCTATCGGGGAAATGTCAAAGAGATGACAGAATATTTGGAAAACGGTAATTATAAAACCAAAACCCTGGATTTCATGACGCGACATAGAGACGAGTTCCCCGCTTTGCAAGATTCCGCAACCTATGAGAACGTTAAGGTTATCGAGATGGGATTTAGAAGCCACAGGGTTCCCCACTTGAAAAAACATTATGTAGGAAACAAACCTTTCCGCGATATGCTTCAAGACGGCGACATAATAATTATGCTGCCCCCTGAAACAGATTTTGATATTTTCGATATGGGAATCATTCATATCAAAAATAATGAGCCCTATTTGATTCATATTTCAAAGGACCATGGGAAGGTTGTGGAGGATCCATATCCTCTGGCTCGACGCTTCAAACTCGACAACCAGTTTTTCTATGGTTTCAGATGGTTGAAACCAACCGAATAACCGGGATTCCTTTTTAATTTGATTTTTACATTTCAAAAATATATTTTTGCCCTTTTTCTAAATCAAGCGTATTATGGCAGATAAACGTCCCCGTATTTTGATGATTTATACCGGAGGAACAATTGGTATGAAAGAAAATCCGGTGACTAAGGCTTTGGAACCTTTTGATTTCAACCATCTTCTCGACAATGTGCCAAAATTGAAGATGCTTGACTTTGAAATCGGTCATCACCAATTCAAGACCCCTATAGATTCTTCCGACATGAATCCGAAACACTGGGGCCAGATCGTGAGGGTGATTCATGACAACTATAATGACTATGACGGTTTTGTGGTGCTTCATGGCACCGACACGATGGCCTATACAGCCTCGGCGTTATCATTCATGCTTCAGGATCTGACAAAGCCGGTGATAATCACCGGATCCCAACTCCCGATTGGAGAAGTGAGGACCGACGGGGAAGAAAATTTGATAACCGCCTTACAGATTGCGGCGGCCCAGGATCCCGACGGACGTCAAACAGTCAGAGAGGTGGCAATCCTGTTTGAGAATTACCTGTGGCGCGGTAACCGTAGCACAAAAAGGAGTGCCGACAATTTCAATGCATTCCACAGCAACAATTATCCAGAACTTGCCAAGATTGGACTTGGAATCACCTTCAACCGTGACGCATTGTGGAGGACAAAGGCAGTGGATATGCCCCTTGAAGTGCACTATGATATGGACACGAACGTGACATTTCTCGACCTCTTCCCCGGTATTCCTGAAACCGTTGTGAGAAGCGTCTTGAACACACCTAATCTTAAAGGTCTTGTGTTAAAGACTTTCGGAGCCGGAAACGGCCCCGGCGAAAAATGGTTTCGCGAGGCTATCAAGGATGCCGTAGACAGGGGGGTAGTCATTATCAATATAACCCAATGTGCCAACGGTGAAGTAGATCCCTACCGCTACATGTCAGGTCTGGAACTCGCTAAAACCGGCGTGATTCCCGGTCATGACCTTACCTCGGAGGCAGCCATTACCAAATTGATGTATCTGCTCGGACGGAACATGAAAATTGAGGATGTGAAGCATTACATGCAGTGCGATCTTTGTGGAGAGATGTCTTAATTCTATTGAAATGTACTCATTGACACCGGCAGATTTCGCAGATACAGGGCAATGGCGCCTAATTTTAAATATCCGTCACAACGGTCTTGATGCTTTCCTTGAAAACACCATCCATAAAGATGTAGAAATCCAACCATTCTGCTCAACACGCTGGGATGAGGATACTTCAAAACTGAAAGAGCATATAGAAAACGCTGTCTATAGCAATCCCCGACTTTTAGACGACTTTGCTACCTCCATAATCCTTTACGAACAAAACGTTATGTTTATTCCCACTCATTTGGCGGAAATGAGCCTGGAATCGGAAACACGTTTGTATCAGATGGTGTATTCCGCATCAGCAGATGATATAATGACCAATGAACAGGATGGTATCTCCGCGGTCTGGTGCATGGCTCCCGGGGTCAAATCTTTTTTATTGCGCACTTTCCCCGGCGCAAGGATTTCATGTAATCTCTTTGAAAGCGTGAATTCAGTGCGAAAAAACTACGGGAAAACAGTTTGTGTGAATTTCAGGGATGATGAAACCGACATTATTCTTGCTGACGGGTCTAAATTATTTTCTGCAACCACCCATAAAATAAGTCAACCTGAGAAAATAGCAAGTCATGTTCTCAACACACTCAACATATATGATTTCAAGTTGAAAGACACCCGATTCATTATAAACGGAGATTTTCAGGTAACCGAAAAGTGGGAATTTATTAAAAATAATTCAGGCAACTATCATATAACCCGCTGATGCAATGAGAATAATCCGAGGTAAATACGGACGAAGGAGATTTGATGTGCCGCACATCATAACGGCAAGACCCACAACCGATTTTGCACGAGAAAATCTTTTTAACGTTTTGGAAAATATAGCTGATTTTGAAGGGAAATCAGCATGTGATCTATTTGCAGGAACAGGTGCCATCAGCTATGAATTCCTTTCACGGGGATGCACCTATGTCACCGCGGTGGAAAAAGCAGGCGTGCAGGTGGCATTCATGAAAAGTGTGGCGGCAAAATTGGGTGATGAAAACCTCCATATAATTAAAACCGACGTATTCAAATTTATTCATGAGGATCAAAGGCCCTACGATTTTATATTTGCCGACCCTCCTTATGACCACCCACGTTTCCAAGAGATCCCGGAACTGATTTTGAATTCCAATCTGGTAAAAAAGGGTTCAATCATCATAGTAGAACATTCTAAAGCCTTTGATTTCTCCGGTTTGCAGGGATTCAGCCAACACCGGGCTTATGGCAGCGTTAATTTTTCAATTTTTGAAATTTAAATCTAATGTCTGAACAAATAAAACTTGACACCATAGAGGAAGCCATTGCCGATTTCCGCGATGGTAAATTCATAATAGTTGTAGACGACGAGGATCGCGAAAATGAAGGTGACCTCATCATTGCAGCAGAAAAAATAACTCCCGAAGATGTCAACTTCATGCTGAAAAACGCACGTGGAGTTCTTTGTGCGCCCATAACAAACCAACGTTGCGAGGAGTTGCAGCTCCAGCATCAGGTTAATGACAACACGTCGGTGTTAGGCACACCTTTTACGGTGACGGTCGATAAACTTGAAGGATGCTCCACCGGTGTTTCTGCAGAAGACAGGGCTGCCACGATACGTGCATTGGCCGACCCGGCTTCTACGCCGGCAACCTTCGGACGACCCGGTCATATTAACCCGCTCTACGCACAAGACCGGGGAGTGATTCAAAGGTGCGGGCACACAGAGGCTGCCGTGGATTTTGCAAGACTTGCAGGACTTTATCCGGCAGCTGCCCTGATGGAGATAATGAGCGACGACGGCTCAATGGCCCGGCTTCCCGAACTCCGCAAGCTTGCCGACAAATGGAACCTTAAGCTCGTGAGCATAAAAGACCTCATTGCCTACAGAATGGCTAACGATTCCATAGTGGAAAGAGGCGAGGAAGTGAACCTTCCGACACACTACGGGCATTTTCGTCTAATCCCTTTCCGTCAGAAAGACAACGGTCTGGAACATATCGCCCTGATTAAAGGTGATATTTCCGACGGTGAACCTGTGCTTGTAAGGGTGCACTCATCTTGTGCCACAGGCGACATTTTCGGTTCTATGAGATGTGAGTGTGGCGAACAGCTGCATCTTGCAATGGATCGTATCAACAAGGAGGGCCGAGGGGTCATCGTCTATCTCAATCAGGAGGGACGCGGAATAGGACTTATGGACAAAATCAGGGCATATAAACTTCAAGAAAACGGGTTCGACACAGTTGATGCAAACCTGCATCTTGGTCATAAGGCTGATGAAAGGGATTAAGGT
>JAFLTM010000075.1 GCA_022509225.1 Muribaculaceae bacterium | reverse complement strand
TTTTCATTTTGACTCCCGTTTTGTCTGATGAACAGATGAAGGAAGCGGTAGAAAAGTTCAAGGGTCTTCTTGAGCAAAATGGAGCACAAATTGTGAATCAGGAATTGTGGGGCCTCAAGAAATTGGCCTATCCGATCCAGAAGAAATCTACCGGTTTCTATTGTCTGCTTGAATTCAAGGGAGAACCCACGATTGTGAAGAAACTTGATGTTGCATTCCGCAGGGATGAGAGAGTTATCAGATTCCTGACATTCCGTCTGGATAAATATGCACAGGAATATGCAGAGAAACGCAGGAACCTCAGAGCTCAGAAACAGAATGACAAACCGGCATCGGCAGATGCAGAAAAAAAGGAGGCATAATCATGGCAGCTAACAGTGAAATAAGATATCTCACACCCTTGACGGTTGAAACGAGAAAGAAAAAATATTGTCGATTCAAAAGAAGCGGCATAAAGTATATTGATTATAAGGATCCGGAATTCCTCAAGAAGTTCCTTAACGAACAAGGCAAGATTCTTCCGAGAAGAATCACCGGGACCTCACTGAAGTTCCAACGCAGAGTGGCTCAGGCCGTGAAAAGAGCCCGTCACCTTGCATTGTTGCCCTACGTGGCTGACTTAATGAAGTGATCTATACCCAAACCGTAAAAAGAATCAACAATGAAGATTATTTTAAAAGAAAATATACCCTCACTCGGTTATAAGGATGACGTGGTCGAGGTGAAAGATGGCTACGGACGCAATTATCTTATACCGAACGGAATGGCTATAATAGCCTCCGAGGCCGCTTTGAAGCGACTAAAGGAAGACCAGAAACAGAAAGCTCATAAGCTGGCTAAAATCAAGGCAGACGCTGAGGCCGCAGCCCAGGCTCTTGAGGGAGTCAAGCTCACTATCGGTGCCAAAACCAGCTCGAAAGGCACTATCTTCGGTTCTGTAAATGCTATTCAGATTGCAGAGGCGCTCGAGAAACTTGGACATATTGTCGACAGGAAAATTATCGAGATCAAAGATCCCGTCAAGGAGGTTGGCATCTACAAGGCATTCCTCCGTTTCCACAAAGACGTGTCGCAAGAAATCGAATTCGAGGTTATCGCAGAATAATTCGATACATTCAATCCCGTAGGTTGTAGTCCGATACCACGTACGGTATGATTTTATACCCCACACGGCGCGGAATTTCCGAAACCGCTTGTGTGGGGCTAATTATTTACAGACTCTCGGAGACCATTTCTAAATTTCTGTTTAGTGGTACCGCTTGTGAAAATTCAGTTAATTTATTAAATTTGCGTAGGCAAGGAGAGGTTCTCTTTTGCACCACTTAAAAATTAAATTCCATGAGATTCAGTATAGACGGAAAGATATTGCAACAGCAGCTAACATCTGTGAACAAGGTGATTAATTCCAAGAATGCCTTGTCGATTCTTGACAACTTCTTGTTTGAGCTTAAAAACGACCGACTCACAATTACGGGAAGCGATCAGGAGAACACTGTGACTGCCTGCATAGAGGTTTTGGATTGTGATGGTGACGGCAGTGTGGCAGTGCCTGCGAAAACTTTGCTTGAAATCACAAAGGAGGTGAACAATCAGCCCGTTTCTTTCAGCCTTAACGAACAGACAGGAGAAATAGACCTGATTTTCCAGAATGGTAAATTCCGGTTTATGGGAATTAATGCCGACGAATATCCCAGAACTCAGACCGAGGAAGAGGAGATGCAAAGATTCTCAATGCCGGCATCGGTTGTCTTGAAAGGTATTGAAAAGACTGTGTATGCTGTAAGTCAGGAAACAATCCGTCCGATAATGACCGGAATCTACTGGGATATACATGAAGACAACATAGTGTTTGTGGCAAGTGACACACATAAACTTGTGAAATACACTACAAGAGAGGTTAAACCGGGATTTGAACGAGGATTTATAATGCCTGCCAAACCTGCCAACATTCTTAAGGGAATTATCGACAAGGAAGATGTGGTGGAGCTGCTATTGGGTGACAAGGGCGCAACTTTCAAATTCGGAGATTTCACTTTGTCTTGCAGATTCATAAAAGGAAACTATCCCAATTATAACAGGGTGATTCCAAACGACAATCCGTTCGTAATAACGATTGACAGGGTTTCAATGCTTAACGCCATGAGAAGGGTGGCGATATTTGCAAGCAAGGCATCCAACCTTGTGAAATTGGAACTGAGCCAGGGTCAGATAAGACTTGCTGCCCAGGATCTGGATTACGGCACCTCAGCCGAGGAGAAAGTGCTGTGCGATTATCAGGGCAATGATATGACCATAGGCTTCAATTCCGGCTTCACTCTTGAGATACTTAACAATATAGGAGGCGACACAACATTGATAAAACTGTCTGATCCTGCACGCCCCGGCATATTCATGCCGATGGAGCAGGAGCCGGATACGGAACTCACCACCATACAGATGCCGATGCAGGTGATAGACTGATCATTTGTAGTTAATCAGACACAAAAACGTTAAGGGATGAAACTGAATCTTGAAAGACCATTGATATTTTTCGATCTTGAAACAACCGGCACAAACGTGATTCACGACAGGATCGTTGAGCTTTCTTACATTAAGATTTATCCCGACGGCACTGAGGAAAAGAAAAGTCGAAGACTAAATCCGGGCATACCTATTCCACCTGCCAGTACAGCGGTGCATCACATCACCGACGAAGATGTAAAGAATGAACCGACATTCCGGCAGATTGCCAAATCCCTTAATGAAATATTCGAAGGGTGTGACCTTGCCGGATTCAACAGCAACAAGTTCGATGTGCCTCTTTTGATGGAGGAATTCAACCGGAGCGGTATCAATTTTGACTTGTCGGGGCGGCATCTTATTGATGTGCAGAATATTTTCCACAAGATGGAGCAAAGAACCCTTGTTGCCGCCTACAAATTTTACTGCGGAAAAGACCTTGAAGGGGCTCACAGTGCCCTTGCCGACACAGAGGCTACCTACGAGGTGCTGAAAGAACAGATCCGGAAATATGACGATCTTGAGAATGATGTGAAATCATTGGCAAAATTCTCCGGTTCCGAGCGCAATCTGGATCTTGCCGGAAGAATAACCCTTGACGAGAACGAGCGTCCTGTCTTTAATTTCGGCAAACATAAGGGAAAGACCGTGAAGGAGGTGCTAAAAAGGGAGCCTTCATTTTTCGACTGGATAATGCAGGGCGAATTTCCGAAAAACACCAAGGATGTGCTAATGCAACTCAAATATAAATATTCGCATGAATAGAAGCTTGAAGCCGGAAATATAATGCTTAAGGATAAACATATCGTATTAGGAATTACGGGAGGTATAGCTGCATATAAATCGGTTATACTTCTTCGTCTTTTAAAGAAGGCGGGAGCCGACGTGCAGGTTGTCATGACACCGAGTGCCAAGGAGTTTGTGACACCGGTGACCTTTGCCTCTTTAAGCGGACGCCCAGTCGTGAGTGAATTTTTCACAGCCAACACCGGCGAATGGCACAGCCATGTCGATTTGGGAATTTGGGCAGACCTGATGATTGTGGCGCCTGCCACAGCGTCCACAATAGGGAAGATGGCAAACGGTATCGCCGACAATATGCTCGTAACCACATATCTGTCGGCAAAAGAACCGGTCATGATTGCTCCTGCCATGGATCTTGACATGATGAATCACCCTTCAACAGAGAGAAATATTCAAACCCTTGAAAACGACGGGGTGATTGTGGTTAATCCACGGGAAGGGGAGTTGGCAAGCGGACTTGTCGGGAAAGGAAGGATGGCTGAACCGGAGGAGATTTTTAAAGCCGTCTCAGATTTTTTTGCTGTTTACAATCAATTGAAAGGGAAAAGAGTCCTTGTAACAGCCGGTCCAACCTATGAAAATATAGACCCGGTGAGATTTATCGGCAACTATTCAAGTGGCAAAATGGGGTTTGAATTGGCCGCGGAGCTGGAGAAGAGGGGTGCTGAAGTTATCTTGATAGCCGGGCCTGTTAGCATTTCTAAGAAATTCGGTGACAAAATAAAAAGGATAGATGTAGTTTCTGCCGTTGAAATGTATGAAGAGGCGAAAAAATATTTTCCCGAAGTTGATATAGCAATCTTTGCAGCTGCGGTTGCCGACTATCGTCCCGAGCGACATGAGGAAGAAAAAATCAAGCGTGAAAATAAAGAGGAACTTTCACTCAGATTAGTAAGAAATCCGGATATCGCAGCATCTTTAAGCAAGGATAAAGACGGGAGGCTAACCGTGGGGTTTGCACTTGAAACAGACAATGGTATAGAAAATGCAAAAAGAAAACTTCAGTCGAAAAATCTTGATTGGGTGGTGCTTAACAGCATGCGGGATAAAGAAGCCGGTTTTATGAAAGATACAAATAAGATTACCATGTTGTCAAATCTTGGTGAAGAGATATCATTCCCGGCTAAAAGCAAAAGAGAGGTTGCAAAAGATATAATAGACGTAATAATCGGGAAATAAGCCGTAAGATTCTAATGATTCTCAGGTTCATCACATACGTCCTGATATTTCTTGTTTCTTTTCTTGTTGAAGCAAGGGCAGGTGAATTATTGTGTGAAGTGGAGGTGAACTCCTCTATGATCGAGGGCACCAATAAAAGTGTGTTCGAATCGTTACAAAAGTCTATTTCCGACTATCTTAATGAAACGGAATTCACCAATCTGAGACTAAAGGATAACGAGAGGGTGGAATGTCGGCTCTTTCTGACCGTAAGGGAATATTCCGGTAACCGTATCAAGGGAGACATCCAGTTGCAGCTAAGCCGTCCGGTATTCAACAGTTCATACATGAGTCCGATCCTGAATCTAAAAGACACCAAGGTTGATTTTGAATACAGGGAAGGAGACACCCTGTATTTTAATGAAAACGGCTGGACCGGTAATCTTAACGGGATACTTGATTTTTATGCTTATCTTATGCTTGGGCTTGACGCTGACTCTTTTTCATTTCAAGGCGGTGAACCATACTTTGAGAAGGTTGAGTCGATAGTTCAACGCGCTCAGTCAAGCGGAGAGTCAGGTTGGAAGATATATGAAGACGACAGGAACAGAAGCGCCATTATAAATTCATTCACAGAAAAAAAGACTTCTCCGATCAGGGATTTGCTTTATAAGTATCATCGCAAGGGTCTTGATGAAATGGCAGTCAGTCCCGACAAGGGGAGAAGTGCCATAACGGCTGCATTGCAGAATTTGACAAAAATCCATTCAGTGGCACCCGGATCAGTGTGTCTCACGATTTTTCGGGATGCAAAGTTAGACGAACTTGTAAACTTATATTCAAAGGCACCACAGCCTGAAAGGGAAGAGGCATTTGCAATTCTTTCGGGGATTTATCCTTCGGAAAGAGAGCGACTAAACAAAATACGTAATCCAAGATAGTTAAGACCATGCTCAAACATTTGCACATCGAAAACTATGCTTTGATTGAAAAATCTTCAATAGATTTTGGAGAGGGATTCACTGTTATAACCGGAGAAACCGGCTCGGGAAAATCAATAATGCTTGATGCTCTTTCCTTACTGAACGGTGGAAGAGCCGACACCAAGGTGATGGGAGAAAAAACCAAAAAGACTGTGGTAGAGGCTGTTTTCAATAATGTAGGGGAGAAACCTCTAAAATTTCTGGAATCGAGAGAGATTCCTGTCGCAGACGATGAAATTATAATTCGCAGGGAGATCCAGTCCTCCGGCAAGAGCCGGATATTTATCAACGACAGCCCCGTTACATTGACAACGCTTGAGGGTTTGTCGGAATCTCTTATCGACATTCACACCCAAAATAGCAATATCCTGTTGAATGACAGTCGTAAACAGACAGAGATATTGGATGCTTTCGCGGCAAACCGACTTCAGAGAGATAATTACCATAAATCATTCAAGAGCTATGTTGAACTGAGAAGCCGCATAATAGAAATAAAAGAGTCTGAAAAGAAACATAAAGAAAATAAAGAATTTATTGAATTCCGTCTTGAACAGCTTGACAAACTGAAACCCAAAGCTGGTGAATTGAATCAACTTGAAAAAGAATATGAACTATTAAGTGACGCCGACAGGATAAAATCGGATCTCGCCGAGGCGTATTCGTATCTTGACGGCGACTCTCGTTCGGCATTGAAAGAACTGGCAGCTGCGAGCTCTATTCTTGAAGGTATCGACATGTCGTTAATTTCCAAAGAGGATGATAATATAACAGAACGTTTGTCACAAATAAAAGTGGAATTGCGGGATATTTCAGATTCCATAAGTGCGTTTGCGGAAGTGGTGGAAGTGAATCCGGCAAGACTTGAAAAGATTAAGAATCGTATCGACAGTCTGTATGCCGCTTTCAAACGTTTTAAGGTAAAGGGGGAGGAAGAGCTTGTGGAACTATACTCAACGCTCAAGCAGGAATATCAGGAAATCAGCAATATGAATGCTGATTTGCCAAAAATGGAGAAAGATCTTAAAACTCTGGCTAAGAGATTGAAAGAGGATGCCGATGCTTTGTCGGAATCAAGAAAAGAGGCGGCTGAAAAATTTGAGAAGATATTGGAAAATGCCATTAACCCACTCGGTTTGCCTAATGTGAAATTCGAAATAAATATCACGACAGGGAAGATGACATCGGAAGGGCAGGATATAGTTGAATTTACTTGCAGTTTCAATAAAAACAATCCATTGCAGCCGATAGGCTCCATAGCATCCGGAGGAGAAATATCGAGGGTAATGCTTGGGATAAAATCAGTCATGGCTGAAAGGATGTCACTCCCGACAATCATATTTGATGAAATCGACACAGGAGTTTCCGGTGAGATAGCCCACAAAATGGGTTTGATGATGAAGAAGATGGGTGATAAAATGCAGGTTCTTGCGGTGACACATCTTCCCCAGGTTGCGGTCAATGCAAAAGAGCATCTAAAGGTGTATAAGGAGGATAACAGTGAGAAAACGGTGACTCATATCACAAATTTAACCAAAGAAGAGAGGATAACAGAGATAGCCGGGATGCTTTCCGGTGACAAAATCAACGATGCATCGCTGAAAAATGCGAGGTCATTAATGGAATCTGTAGAATAATGGAAAGAAGTGATTACATTTACGGTATAAGGCCGGTCATGGAGGCTATCGAGGCCGGGAAAAGCATTGATAAGCTATATATAAAAAGAGATATTAACGGAGATCTTGTAAAAGAACTGTTAAGTCTGGCAGCCCGGTACAATGTTTTGATTCAAAGGGTTCCAAACGAAAGATTGAACCGCATCACCATGAAAAATCATCAGGGTGTCATAGCGGTTATCTCCCCCGTGAGATATCATGATCTCGATAATCTGTTGGCTGCCCTATATGAAGAGGGAGTGAATCCGATGGGTATAGTGCTTGACGGAGTTACTGATGCGAGGAATTTCGGAGCGATAGCAAGAAGCGCGGAATGTGCCGGTGCCAATTTCATAATCGTTCCGGAAAAAGGGAGTGCCTCCGTAACATCAGATGCAGTACGGGCTTCAGCCGGAGCATTGTTTCATATTCCGGTGTGTCGGGAGAAAGATATACTCACGGCAGTTAAGAAATTGCATGAAAACGGATATAAAGTTGTAGGGGCAACGGAAAAAGGTGCCGAGAACTATACTGAAATAGATTTCACGACACCTGTAGCTATAGTGATGGGAGCTGAAGACACCGGTATCACCAATGATGTAATCAAAAAATGTGATTCCCTCGCTGCAATTCCGATTTCAGGGAAGGTGGGTTCCCTTAATGTTTCTGTGGCCGCCGGAGTAATGCTTTATGAGGCTGTGAGGCAGCGCTCTAATAGGCAGCGCTCTTATTTGAAGTAATAGCCGAGACCGAGGGAGAAGTTGCCGGTATTGATGTGTGCGTTAGCCTCTCCGAGTGTGTGATTATAGAATCTCACGAAATCAGTGCCGTACTGAATGTCGAGGAAGTATTTTTGATTGCCCTCGATTCTGACACCCAAATGCCAGCCGAGTTGAAATCGACTCGCAGGATGTCCATCCATATCCTTTTTATTGAAATAGCTTAAATTAAGCTTTTCCTGATCCACATAGTCGCCGTTTAAATACTCGGTGTATTTGACCTTTAGTTGCGACATAAGGTTGAAGCGAAAATCAAGACCCAGATATGGTGCAATCGCTAATTTCCCCATCAGAGGAAAATGATATATATAGCTTACCGGTATGGCAAGTCTCATAAGATTTACATGGGTATTGATTTCTTCACCAACACCGGTGAAAGGAATATCTTTTACTGTCTTGCCTCCGAACACCATGCTCCATTTTGCTCCTACCTCTACGTTCATAGGCCTGTCGGTAATGCCGAATCCGTATGTATATTGAAGACCGAACCCGTTTAGGCCCATGGAAGAGATCATTAAGTCATTGTCAGGGAAAGTGCTTTTGTATCCCATGTGAGTGTTGTCGTAAGACAATTCACCGAACATATAGTTTTCTGCCTTTACAGAGAAAAATGCTACGAAAGCCAAGCAAAAAAGAATGATTTTTTTCATATATTTCTTTGAACATTTATATTCTAAGCAAAAATAAAAATTTAAGAGCAATTTTGCAACCGATAGTTGTGTTGAAAAATATGCTAAACTCACAAAAACAGTTGGAATAAAACATCGTTTAGGTTAATTTTGCATAAAGTTAACCGACAACGCACAATCGACAAAAACCAGCAAACAAACAACAGGGATGATAAACCGGGTTTTGATAAGAATAAAGACAGTGCAGCTTTTATATGCATATTTATTGATTGAAAAGCCTTTCCGCCTTGAATCCCAACCTTCCTCACCCACAAAGGAGAAAAGGTTTGCCTATTCATTGTATCTTGACATGAACTATCTCATGTTGAAAATAGCTGAGAATGTGGCGGCCCCGAACAAATCTTA
>JAFLTM010000074.1 GCA_022509225.1 Muribaculaceae bacterium | reverse complement strand
TAATAATTCCTGAGAATGCAGGCGGCAGCGCGCAAGCAACAACTGTCATAAGTACGTTGTAGTATCCCATCTTGAACAATAGACACAGGATGAGGATTACTGCGGGCATCATGATCATCTTCAGTATTGAACCGAGTATTGCCTGCCAGTTGATAGTTATCTTCAACGAAGATAGGGTGATACCTGCAGAGAATACGGCCATTGATGCATTGGCACCTTTAATAAGGTCGAAAGAAGGGCTTGCCCAGTCAGGCCATGGAATACCTATGATAACCCAAATTGTAGCCAAGATCGGAGCCCATGCCACAGGTTGAGCAAGTGCATGAACCACAGGTTTCCACCATGCTTGACCTTTATGGTCGGGATTGGCTTTAGCTAATCCCGAATTGAGCAGTGAAAGTCCTACAGGGATACCTATCGCATTCACCACGATACCGATAATCGCAACCACAAGTGCTACTTTTGTTAAACCTACTGTTGCATCGAAAATCGGTTCAAGAACTGCGAAACCAAGGAATCCGATAGTGGGTGAACCACTGATAAGAGCGCTGACAGCTGCACAGGATTCGGCATTCGGCTGGTTTTTCTTGAAACTCCATAGGAATATGAAATAAACCAACATAAAACATGCCATGATTCCTACAACGGAAACTATAGACAGTTTTATGTCTTCAACAAGCATCTCACGATTCGACTTTGCGATTGAAACGAAGAGTGCGGCAGGCAACGCATACACGAGCACCACCTTGTTGAATTTTTTGGAATCTTCCCCGGTGAAGGCACCCTTCTTACCGGAAAGATATCCCGCCAGCATCACAACGAGAATCGGGATGATGGCATAGATAATTACGTGACCAATATCCATATAGTTAGATTTAAATTAGAGGTTTCATGTAAGTGGTTAAAAAATAAAACCGTAGGTCTTCTTGTAAGACCTACGGCAAATTTAGTAATTATTTTGTAAAAACAGACTATATTTTAAACTTTATGCAGAACGCACTGTTTTTTTGCTTAATCAGGTGTCACACAGTGTAGTCGATAAGCGGTGTTGGATTCAGGTAACCGATATGGCCGCTCTCTTTGCCTGCATCCGGAGCCAACTGGATATTTATGATGTTTGGTTTCCCGGAAGCTATTGCAGCCGTGAGAGCTGTCTTTAACTCATCAGGTGTGGTTACATAAGCGCTGCCGCAATTGAAAACCTCCCCGAATTTATCATAACGGTCGAAATCCAAAGTTGTGGGAGCCGGATCCGGTTTTACTTCCGGATTTGTACTCGGGTTGACGCCGATATGGTTATATATTCCACCATTGTTGAAAATAACAACGGTCACCGGTAGATTGAAACGGCAGATGGTGCTGAAATCCATACCGGAGAACCCGAATGCAGAGTCACCTTCAATGGCTACCACTTTCTTTCCGGTGGCTACAGCCGCACCTATAGCGGAACCCATTCCCATACCCATGATTGCCCAAGTGGCACAATCGATTCTGTGACGAGGCAGGAACATATCCACCGCATCTCTGGTGTCATCAAGGGTGTTGGCACCTTCGTTGACAAGGATAACGTCGGGATTTGACTCAAGCACCGGTTTCACGACACTCAACGCGCTCCAGTGGTTCATGGGTGAGAGCTTGGCGGCGGTTTCAAGTCTTTCTGCAAATTTAGCGTTCTTTGCCTTGCTTTCTGCCTGTAAGGATGAAAGCCATGCCGGGTCAGTTGACATTGTCTTGCCTTGCAATTCTGCGAGTATCGCGTCAAGCGACAGAGAGAGGTCGCCCACAACCGGTACGGCGATAGGAACATTGACATCTATTTCCTGCGGCTCTACGTCAAGTTGGATGAATTTCATTTCGGGATTCCATTTTCCTTTGCCGAAAGATAGCATCCAATTGAGGCGTGCTCCGACGATAAGAACCACATCAGCCTTCTCCATGATATCTGTACGGCATGAAATTGCCGAAAGATCACCGTTGTCGGGTAAAACACCTTTAGCCATAGACATTGGAAGATACGGAATCTTATAAGTCTCTACCAGTTGTTTCAATTTGTCTTCAACCTGAGCGTAAGCCGCACCTTTACCGATCAATATTGCCGGACGTTTAGCCGTAGTGAGTGTCTCGACAGCCTTTTTGACAGAATCGGGATTGGGTGCGACAGGTG
This sequence comes from Muribaculaceae bacterium, assembly GCA_022509225.1. GTDB lineage: Bacteria > Bacteroidota > Bacteroidia > Bacteroidales > Muribaculaceae > Lepagella. The sequence continues at coordinate 6,838 of JAFLTM010000074.1, read as the reverse complement.
AATAAATATCAACAGGAGTATAGAAAAGTTTTTCAGCTTCAGTTGCATCCAAGATTTCGCTTAATGCGGGAGTCGTCATATCAACATAAACACCACCGGGGCGACCGCTTACAGCAGCCCTGTAGGCACGTGCAATTGCTGATGGTATATCTGCGGCATGGCTGCAACGGAATGCAGCTTTGACCAAAGGTTTGGCTGTATTGAACTGATCTAATTGTTCGTATGTGCCCATGTTCATATCTACCATTGTGGGGTCGGAAGCTCCGGAAATTTGAATCATGGGATAGCAGTTTACGGTTGCATTTGCGGTAGCTGTCAAACCGTTCAGGAAACCGAGCGATGAAACCGTGAGGAGCACACCGGGTTGATGTGTCAGGAATCCGTGGGTGGCAGCAGCCATACCTGCCTGCTGTTCAAAGCGGAAACTTATATATTTAACTCCTACATATTGCATAGCGTATGCAGCCTCGGTCACAGGAATACCGACCAGACCATAGACTGTGTCCAAGCCGAGACGTTTCAGTGTCTGGGCGAGGATATACATGCCAGTTACTTGAGCCGGGAATTTAGGATCGGCTGCTGAAGAGAGGTTATTTTTGTTTTCCATAATCAATATTTTTAAAGAAAAGGGAGAATGGCGAGACATTCAATCCCTTTTCAAAATTATTTTACTTTATAATAGTCAGATCGGTTTAATTATTTGGCAGCCGGTTTTGGAAGGGGCTCGGTTGTGCCGTTCTTCGCAAACTCTGCGATTTGATCGGCAGTGTAGCCAAGTGATGTCAAAACTTCTTCATTGTTGCCCCCCAACGACGGAGCCGGACCGTATGTGGGTTGATAGGAAGACATTGTGAATGGGCATCCAACGGTTACAAATTCACCAATTTCACCTCCCTGGTTAATCTTCACGAGAGTGTTGCCGTCATAAAGTGATTCGTCTGTGAGGATCTCTTTGGTGGAAAGCACCGGTCCCACCGGAACACCTGCTTTACCAAGGATTTCTGTAACTTCAAACTTGGTCTTGTCAGCGGTCCACTCACCGATACGTTGCCATATTTCCTGTTTGTGACGGTCACGTGCATCAGCTGTATTGAAATCGGGGTTGGTCAGCCAGTCTTCAAAACCTAATGCTTTGCATGCAAGTTCGAAATCTTTTTCGCCACGTTGCAGGATGATGTAAACGAAGTTGTTTGCGTCTTCTTCTGTGTCGTAGCCTCCTGCCGGCTTACATTTGTAAGTCCATCCAAGCACGCCACCGCCTTCTGTGTTACCTGAACGAGGAACGCAGTCACCGAATTTACCGTTGGGGTATTGTGGGAATTGGGTAAGGTATCCGATCTTGTCAAGAGTGAGCTGGTCACGAGTCTTGATACGACAGAGGTTCAAGCATGCATTGTGCATTGACTGATAGACGTAGCAACCTTCTCCGGTCTGGTTTCTCTGCTGGAGTGCAGCCAAAAGTCCGATGAGCAGGTGCATACCAGTGTTTGAGTCACCAAGGGCAGCTCCAGACTGAGTCGGGATATTGTAATCGCCGTCATACCAACCTGTGGTTGATGCAGCTCCACCTGTAACCTGTGCAATCGGTTCGTATGCTTTCAGGTCTTTATATTGAGAAGATTCGGGGAAACCCTTAATTGTACCATAAATACACCTTGGGTTGAGTTCATGCACCACTTCCCAGCTGAATCCCAGTTTATCCATTGCACCCGGGTGAAGGTTTTCAACAAACATGTCAGCTTCCTTGATGAGCTTTGTAAGAATCTCTTTTCCGTCGGGTGTTTTGGCATCAAGGGTGAGAGACTTCTTGTCTGAGTTAAGCTGGAGATAATAATAGCTTGGAAGATTGGGATTAAATTGAAGTTCCTTACGTGTGGCGTCGCCAACTCCGGGACGTTCGATTTTGATAACTTCGGCTCCGAGCCACGCAAGCATCTGTGTGCATGAGGGTCCTGATTGTACTTCTGTAAAGTCAACTACTTTAATTCCTTTTAGAGGTGCTGTTTCCATAATTTTAAGTTTTATAAGTTTAATAAATAAAGTTCTAAATATTAAACAAGTGATGGCCTAATAAAGTTTATGCCCGGATGAAAAATTTCCGGGCATAAACCATTTAGATAAAACTTACTGTTGCACGTATTAGTTTTTGGCCTTTTCAGACTCTTTTTTATCGTGACGATGACCTCCTTTTTTCTTTGCCTCCATCTTTCGACCCTCTTTGTTGCGAGGGGATTTCATGTTCCCTCTTGTGCCGGCTTTATGCGATTGATCCGGGCTATAAAGATAGACGTTTTCAAGGAAAACCACATATTGGTCGGGTGAAAGGATCTCTTTAACCCCGTTGAGGTAATTTTTCTTGCTTTCCAACTTTTTGGCGTTTGCCTCTTCCTTCATTTGTTTTTTCTGCTCGTCGGAAAGATTTTTCTTGTCGCCATAGACTTTTTCCTGCTGCTCCTTTGTCAATTTGACTGGGCCGAGACCTTCACGAAGCACTTGGAGACGTTGTTGCTGGTCTTGAGTGAGCTGGATTCCGTCAAACGGGTTGAACTTTGCCGGTCTGTCATTGACTTGAGATTGGGCGAAAGCTGCTCCCGAAAAGAGAACGATTGCTGCGGCTGCTATACTTACTATAAATTTTCTCATAAACTAAGATTTGTGATTAGGTTAATAATTCAACGTCAACTGCAGTGTCTGTTTTTATGGTTACGATTGTTTGACAGGGTAGAGGAAAAAAGGTTTAAAAAGGGATAGAAATTTTTTTTGATTAGCAATTAGTAATTAGTAATTAGTAAGGTTTTTATGTCTTTACGGCATTTATAGGAGGGGAGGTTTTCCAACCTCCTAACTATGGTACGACAAAGACATCTTTTGTTAGGGAAGTCAGGAGACTTCCCCTCCTTTGTAAAATCGTAAAAACGTAGAAACGTAGAGGCTTGATTAGATTCTACGGATTTTAATGGGGATGGAATTGGTTGGTATGTTCCGGCCATCGGTTACAACAAGGAGGTAGCCTCCTCCCCCTGCACCGGTCATTTTCCATGCCAGAGCCCCTTCTGCCTTCGCCTTGTCGATATATTCTTGCACTCCTGGCTGCATCATTGCCGGAAACATCGCAACTTGTGCGTTGAACGAATCGGCAAATCCTTTTACAAAATCGTTGAGGTCTTTTCTGAGGATTGCATCCCAGGTGTGTAGAGCTGCATCTGTGAGATCTTTCACCTTTTTCTCAGTTATATCTTTCCCTTCCAGTACGGAGCATCCAGTTCGACGCGGGAACATTGGTATAAGCACCAAGTGGTTCTCGAGCCAGTCGAGTATATCGGGATCCTGCACTCGTTCAATTCTGGAAGGCCAGTAGGTGCCGTCGTAGAAATGACGGGAGAGACCTGATAAGCAGATACCAATAGCATCCTGAGCTCCGGAAATATGTCCTTTGCTGTCTTCGGGATGATTCTCGAAGCAGAAGAGAAGACGAGCGAGAATCTCTTCATCCGATGATTCCGGGAGCTGATATTTCCAGATGGATTTTGCGGCGTTACGAGTGGATGTAGACATTCCGCCTCTTTCCATGAATTCCACGGTGGGTTCAATTGAGGCGGTAATGGCCCAGCCGTGACCGAGTTGTGACACGTATGGCTGATCGATCCATGTGCCGGCAATGTCGATACGATATGGAATCATGGGTTTATGACCCGTACGCAAGGAAGTGGTTGAACGAGCCTGCAGACCTTGGTCGGGGACACGTTCCAACTCAATATACTGAATGCCTCGTTCGGCGCAGAATTTCCGTTTCTCTTCACTTCCACCATCGGAATTGACTACAAAAACGTCAGGTTTGACCATATCAACGGTTTCTATGAAATCAAGCATTCCGGAACCGCGGTTTATGAATGCATCCTTAACATAGCGGATTGCCTTCACCATATAGAGACGTTCTTTTTCGGAATATACAGTGGATCTGTTCTTTAGTTCTTTTATGGTAGCATCGGAACCTATGCCGACATAAAGGTCGCCATATTGTGAAGCTTGCTTGAAAAAGGCCACGTGTCCGGAGTGAAGCATGTCGTAGCAACCCGAGACAAATACTTTGGGAGGGTTCATAGAATTGGAAATTTGCAAATTGTTATTGGGTTCAAGATAGATCGGTATGCAAAGATTATGACAAAGGTATATGTTTTTGCCAATCTATCCAGAGGGATTTGTCGTAGCGCCAGGAATCCAGGAGGGCTACTTCGAGTATTTTGTCGGAAAGCACCATCATCACGGAATCCTTTTCCCATGCCTTGAGGCAGTTGGCGTAACCGCATGGCACGCACACAAGCCTGCTGTTTTTTTCTGTAAGGTGAAATATTTCGGGTTTAAGATCGGGAGATGGATTATCCCAATCGTCGATTTTTACCATTGCGACGGAGAATTTTCCTTTAACGCAATAAAACCATTTGCGTTCATTCTGGTGACCGTGCCAGCCACGCACCACAGCTTCATCGGGGTGGTGAATGAAGTAACACCGTTTGATATCCTGAAAATGGAAATTGTTGAGCGAGGTTATGATGCCGCGATGGTCGGTAAATACCTCTCCTTGGATTACTTTTATTTGTGACATAGGTTTGGGGTTTTTACGTTGTTACGTCTATACGTCTTTACGGCATTTGTAGGAGGGGAGGTTTTCCAACCTCCCAAAGGTGGGACGACAAAGACATCTTTTGTTGGGGAAAGTCAGGAGACTTCCCCTCCTTAGATCAATTAATCATGATGTAAGTTCAACCCACCTTCGGGGGTTGGGAGGGGATGTGGTTGCCTTTCTGCCCCACATTGAAATGTGGGGTTAACTTGAAGTTGGACTGCACTTCGGCAGTCATAGGTTTTTTTACCTTGTTACGTTTTTACGTAGTGTCGTAGATCCGTAAAGATCTAGAAACGTTGTTAGGTTTTGTAGGGTTAGAATTTTTCTTCAGACCAACCGTGGCCGAGATTCCAATGATGATCAAATTCAAAGATGAAATCATCCGGGAGATTAAATTCATCCTGAATTAATTCTGCAAAACGGTCTTGATCTATATTATTAAACCAATCGCCTACCTTTACGATAAATGTGTTATTGATTAAAAAAATTCTTCCGCGAGGAATCATGGTATAATTGTGCTCATCATAATATAAAGAGGAGGTATCATTTTTGGCACGTGCCCGGAAATGTTGTTTCTGCCAAAATGTTTTGTGAAGTTTGGGATAGGTATGATGTCCCTCTGCAATACATTCGTCAGCATCCATTTTGCTGACTCCGAATAGGAAATTTTTTTCAGGGTTGAACCAAAAAATACCGAGTTGTGGTTTGTCGCTTTCAAAGAATTTAGCCATTTCTTTGATTGCGTCGTCATGAGATTGCTGGGAAGCGTGTTTAATTTCCTTCATTATGAAAATGTGGGATTACAATGAGGAGTTCAAAGTTTCAAGATTTAGCCTTGTTTGAAAAAATAGTGGGAAATAATTTGATTGAGGATGATAAGGGTGTTTTGTAAAGTTAACACGGGCGTTGTCTGAGGTAGAATCTCTAAAGAGAATTATTATTGTAAACATAGGTTTTAAACAATGTCTCTTTGTTATTTCGAGTAGCATTAAGATCCAGAGTTTTCAATGGAGATAAGGAAATCATATTGTTTGAATACCTTGAAAGATAATTGATTTCGCTTTCTGAATTGATTTTTTTATTTCTCTTCAAATTTGTAATAATGCTTGAGATTACCTTATATTGTTTTTTAGGGAACAAGGGTTTAATTGCAGATAATTTATTACGAGAATAACGGATATCTACCCCCTTTTCATCAAGAAATATGAGTCCAAGGCTAATTTGTTCTGAGATTTCCGGCCTTAAAGAGGCATATATAATACTGAATTTCATAATATTATTCAAAAGATGTATAAATGATATCCACAAAATTAAGCCAAGTATCTTCAATCCAATTAGAAGAAAAAAGTTGTTTTAATTTTTCTTTTACGATTTTTTCAGGCACCAACCAATCTTCCGGTAGAGTATTAACTAAAAGTTGTGTAGATTTATTACATTCTTCTATATTCTTTTGGAATATGTTTTTTAATGTCGGCAAAAAATCCAAAATCTCTTTCATCCTATTTTTACCGAGATGATTAAAAATATAAGAATGGATAATAGAGTCATTTTCTGTAAGTTGGGATAAATTCACATCATAAGAACTTGTATTAAAAATGCACCCGGAATCAATAGGAACCAGTCTATTATTTAAAATGTCAAAAAGCAAGTTGGAATTATTTGCATTCCTATCTTCATTAGCGATCCAAAAATCAAAAAGTGCAATTGTTACTAATTGAAAAACCAGATCCAGACTTTGTGGTAGGCTATAGTAAGTTGTTTTATTTATATCACAAACTGAAGCTTGTTGTAAGCTGCCAATACTGATACATTCAATTGAATGAGACAAATTTAGTGAAGACCAGTGTTTCTCTTTTATCCTTATAAAGGCAAAATCGGGATAATTGATTTCCCATATCTTTGCAAATGTCGCCCCGATAAATTCGGAGGCAAGTTTATAAGCAGGTTGAGGGGAAATTTTATATTTACAAATATATGTGTTTAAATCTGAACAAAGAGCAATTACCGGCCTTTCTCCGGTATTATAATATCTGTCTAAATCTTTAATGCTATGTAAAAAATGAAATTTCATTAAAAGGAATAAACCTTGAGCCTTAATAATTCTTGTCGGTGCAAAGAGAGTGAATAAGCCAAATAGATTATTTTAAGAGTGAGGTTTGAATGGAGGTCAGGAATTGAAAATATAATTTTCAATGGTGTTTGAGGTTAGGAAAT
>JAFLTM010000073.1 GCA_022509225.1 Muribaculaceae bacterium | reverse complement strand
CCTGACGGAGCTTCTGCACGTAAGCGGCCTTGATCATCTTCTTGCGGTTGGTTACCGACGGTTTCTCAAATGCCTGACGTTTGCGCAGTTCCTTTACTATGCCTGTTCTTTCAAATTTACGTTTGAATTTCTTGAGCGCTTTTTCTATATTTTCGCCCTCTTTTACTTGTACGATAATCATTTGTTATTTTTTTCGTGTTGGTTTTTATAATTATTAAATCGATAGTGCCGGATTGTTAATCCGGTTTTCGGTTGCAAAATTAGTTATTCTTGGCACATAGACAAAATTTGATAACCAAATTTTCATCAAAAATTTACCGGACACTATTAAAACTTATTCACTGCCTCTACGATATAATTCACCTCTTCATCGGTTAAAACCGGAGAAACGGGCAATGAAAGCTCTTCCCGGTGCAACTTTTCCGTCAGCGGAAGCTGCATGTTCCGAAATTCTCTTAAGGCCCTCTGATGATGTGGCGGCACAGGATAATGAATCAGGGTCTCGATACCTTTTGCGGCCAAATAATTCTGTAAATTTTCCCGGTTTTCACATAAAATCGGGAAAACATGCGCAACACCTCCCTCATAAAGTCTTAGATCCGGTGTTTTTATATTCGGATTTTCAATTCCGGCTATATATTTCTCTGCTATATTTCTCCGCCTGAGGTTTTCTTTATCAAGATAAGGAAGTTTCACGTTCAACACGGCTGCCTGAATTTCATCAAGCCTGGAATTCACGCCCTTCAGCTCATTTACATATTTTTCAGATGAACCGTAATTTGCCAGAATCCTGACAATTTCAGCCAATTCAGGGTCATTAGTTGTCACCGCGCCGGCATCTCCGGCTGCTCCGAGATTTTTGCCCGGATAGAAACTATGGGCAGCCGCATCACCAAGCGAACCTGTTTTCATACCATTAAACGTAGCTCCATGTGCCTGGGCGTTATCCTCGATAACCTTTAATGAATTCGACATCGCCAACTCTTCGATTCTTTCATCCCATGCACAAATTCCATAAAGATGCACCGGTATGATCCCTCTCGTACGGCGGGTGATACTCTTTTCTATTGCTGCAGGTGAAATCTGGAATGTGGAGATATCGGGTTCAACCAACACCGGTTTCAATCCGGCTCTTACCACCGATAGGATTGTCGCGATATAGGTGTTGGCAGGCACAATTATTTCATCCCCATCATCAAAAATCCCCATTTCCCGATAACCACTCAGAATAAGAAAGAGAGCATCAAGTCCGTTCCCACACCCCACACAATATCTGGTGCCGATATAGCGGGCATAATTGCTTTCAAATCTTGCCGTCTCTTCCCCACGTAAATACCATCCCGACTCCAAGACCTTCCCCACTGCATCCTTTAGTTCGTCGGAATAGATGCTATTTATCTTCTGCAGATCAAGATATTTTATTTTCATAAATGACCTACAATTTCAATTCATACGTGTCATAGCACACGCCTCTTCCCCCGAATCCCTCCTTATAATAAATTAAGCTTTCATTCAGGTCTCTCCCCTCATTCTCGCAAGATGTGCCGAAGTCAAGAAATCTTTCTCCCTGTTCATTCTGTATCAAGTGATTTATGATTGAATCCACAGCTCCGGTTTTTTTCCCTCGGTGTGTGGAGGCTATATATTGGGTGTGTAGAACCCGGTCGGTGAGATAAACAACTGTGCCGGCAAGTAACTCCTCTTCCTGAAAGGCGGTGAAAAGTTTGATATTACGAGGAAATTTCGAGTGCAGATACTCCATTTCATTTAAGGAATGAACCGGTTTCACATTATATCGTTTTTTCAGGTTTTCGTCGAGTATGGGCCAGAACCTTGCATAATCATCATCCTGCGTAACCCTGATGCCGGCTTTTTCTGATTTCCGTATCGCAGACCTCCTGTCTTTTTTATATGAAAGAGACACTCCCGGTTCTAAAACAGACGCTACCAATCGTGCCTTCAAAACAGCCCCATGCCGGAAAAGACAATATAGATCCTCCTGGGAAGGAAGGAGATCATATATATATGGCACCGGTTTATAAACCAATCTCTTGAAACCTTGGCTTTTCAATTCGGCTATCAGCAATTCCAAAACCTCCATCATTCCCTTAGTGGTGCAGTCTTTCCCCATTATGAAACCACCATAAGTCAATCCGGAATGTGAGCTGAAGATTTCTCCCGACCCACATCCCGGCAATATACAATATGGTTTACTTTTTCTAAAGAATATAAACGAGTAATCGGGAAACCGGTCGGCATGATAATCCATGTAGTCCCGGTTAAAGAGGAATGTGCCGTTTTTAGAGGTGCCGACAAATCGGTCCCAACACTCTTTCAATCCGGCATTGTATCTGACAATTTCAATTAAACCCTTCCTCACTTCCTAAATCCGTTCATTCGGTTTCCTGATTGTCATACCATTTTGAATACATGAGATAGTTTCTTGCAATTTTCTCATTCATCTCTTTGGCTTTCTCAGGTTCAACCATTTTAACGAATTTAGCCGGAGTCCCGGCCCACAATTCATGAGGCCCGATCTTTGTTTTGGCAAGCACAACCGACCCGGCGGCTACAAGGGCGCCTTCTCCGACTTCGGCATCATCCATGATGATAGAGCCCATCCCCAACAATGCATAGTCACGCACCTTTGCGCCATGGATGATCACGTTGTGACCTATAGAAACGTCATCGCCTATCTCGATTGTTGATTTCTGATACAAAGTGTGAAGCACGCTCCCGTCTTGAATATTGACCCGGTTTCCTATCCGTATGGAATTTACGTCTCCGCGGAGCACAGTGGAATACCAGATGCTGCATTCATCACCTACAATCACATCGCCCACAATCACTGCATTTTCAGCAATAAAGGTATCTTTCCCTATTTCCGGGGTGAATCCCCTCACTGATCTTATAATCGCCATTGCAAACTTATCTTCTTAATGGTGATGTTTTCTCTTCAAGCCATCTCTTTTCATCGTTATCCAGGTGAGGCGACAGGCGGTTGAACACTTCTTTATGATAATCATTCACCCAGCGGATCTCATCATCAGTCATAAGTGAAAGATCTATCAGATTCTTGTCGTAGGGATACATTGTCAGGGTCTTGAAGCGGAAGAATGGGCCGAAGTCTGTGGTTATCCAAGGTTCGACAACTATAAGGTTTTCTGTCCGGATTCCATATTTGTCTTCAAGATAAATGCCCGGTTCGTTGCTGGTGATCATTCCGGGTTCAAGACGTGCCGGATTTTCATTAAGCCTTATACTTTGCGGACCCTCATGGCAATTGATGAAAAATCCCACTCCATGACCGGTGCCGTGATAATAAGCTTTTCCGTCGGCCCACAGATATTGCCTTGCAAGAACGTCGAGCTGAGCGCCTCTGGTCCCTTCCGGGAATTTGGCACATGAAAGCGCTATGTGTCCTTTAAGCACCAATGTGAAATCTCTCTTTTGGTCGGCAGTGGGTGTGCCCACAGCCACCGTTCTCGTTATATCTGTCGTTCCGAAACTGTACTGCCCTCCCGAATCCACAAGAAGTAAACCGTCGCCCTCTATTGTGAAATCGGTTTCATCTGTCGCCTCATAATGCACTATCGCTCCATGCGCGTTCCATCCCAGAATAGGATGGAAACTCTCATCGACACATGCCGGATCAGCAAGACGCAGGTCTCTTAACAGATTGCCTAACCCCACCTCCGTTAGTTGTCCTGAAGGAGCATTTTCTTCTACATATTTGAAGAATTTCACCAATGCCACGCCATCTTTATCCATAGCGGTCTCTATGTTCTGAAGCATCACCGGATTCTTGATGCTTTTCAGGCGTGCCACACCCGCTCCACCAAACACAGGCGTGCAGGCTATCTTGTCGTAAACACCCCTGGCTGTTTTCTCCGGGTCTATGAGAAGACGTCTGTCTTTGGGCAGCGATGCAACAAACTCTAACACGGAATCATAGGGACGAACCTCGATATTGTATTTTTTGAAATGGGCAGCCACATCCTCCGGAATACGTGATTCATCAACAAAGATTATCCTCTTGTTGTCATCTACATACAGATACGACACGAATATCGGTGAATAGGCTATGTCTTCGGTGCTTCTCACATTGGTGGCCCAGGCGATATCGTCAAGTGCAGAAATCAAAACTGAATTTGCAAGCTCAGCCTTCACCTCTGTCATAAGACGCGACATCTTGCTGTCGACCGTTTCACCCACAACCGATTCATCATGCAGGAACAATTTGTTTTCCGGACGTTTGGGCCGATCAGGATAGATATAATCGAATAATGGGAAATCTGTGACCAGCTTTATGCCGTTGTCGTTACATTCCTGCTCGATTCGCTGGGCATAGGCAACTGAGAAAGTCATGCCGTCTATGCCTACGGTGTCTCCCTCTTTAAGGTCCTCTACAAGCCAGTCGATCAAATCAACTGCTTCAGGACCATCCTCTTTCATCATGGTGAAACCTGTTCCTTCAAGCTGCTGGGTTGCCTGAATAAAAAATCTTGAATCGGTCCAGCATAGTGCCTTGTTATCTGTCACGACTGCCGTGCCGTTTGTTCCATTACCGCTCCAAAATCCGGTGAGCCATTCCCTTCCTCTCCAATGTGCCGGAGGATTCTCGCTCTGATGAGGATCGGTGTTGGAAACTATGGTGGCTGATATTCCGTGATCTTTCATCACCTTGCGCAGCCTTGCAAGATATTCAAGGTTAACTTTTCCCATTTTAATTTTTATTTTTCGTAAAGTTAAAAGTTTCTCTCAATCACCACAAACAAATATGATAAAAAAAATAAGGCACTTCCTCATGGAAGCACCTTATGATTATTTTATGAAACGAGGCTTTATATGCCCGGGATAATGACTGTGAGCATTTTCAATGATTGCGCAACTGCATCATAGCAATACTGATAGATGTAAGGCACCACTCCGAAGAATACAATACCTCCCACGCAAAGCCAGAGGGCAACCTTTTCACACCGGAATGTCTTGATTTTAGCAACTTTCGGTTCATCGGCACTGATCCACATGGCTTTCACCACCAGCAGATAATAATAGAGCGATATGATTGTGTTGATCAAAGCAACCAGCACAAGCATATAGAGTGCCCATGAATTTGTTGATGTAACAGATGTGAAAATCAAAATTTTGCTGAAGAAACCTGCAAATGGTGGAATTCCTGCCAATGAGAACATGGCCAATGTCATCGCAAACGAGAGCCACGGATTGGTCTTGTGTAGCCCGTTATAGTCATCCATCGAGAGATAACCGGTGTTCTCCTCTATGGTATTGATGACAAGGAATGCCCCGAGGTTGCTCACTATATAAACGAATATATAGAACAACATGGCCGCCAGTCCCAAGGTTTCCGTTGCCATCACACCTAACATGATATATCCGGCCTGAGAAATCGACGAGAACGCCATAAAGCGTTTCATGTTTTTCTGACGTATGGCAAACAGGTTACCCACCGTGATGGTTAAAATGATAACAGCATACATCATCCATTCCCATGCGTCGGCATAAACGGCTCCGAAACATTGTGTGAAGATAACAAAGAATGCGAAAGCTGCCGCTCCTTTTGACACCACCGACAAATAGCTCGTCACTCCCGTCGGTGCTCCTTGATAAACATCGGCTGTCCATAAATGGAATGGCACCAACGAAAGTTTGAATCCTATTCCGGCTATCATAAATGCCAAAGCCACAAGAAGAAGCCCGCTCATCTCTCCGTTGCTGATGCTCACAGCGAGGTCGCTGAAGTAAAGCGAACCGTTTGAGAATGCATACACAAACGACAACCCCACAAGCAAAATGGCTGAGGAGAATACAGCCGTCATAATGTATTTCACGGCAGCCTCATTGCTCTCATATTTCTTCTTGTTGAATGCCACCAGCGCTGCCAACGGTAGTGAAGCAGATTCCAAACCTATCAGGAAAAGAAGGAAATGGCGTGAAGATATCATTAGATACATTCCGAACACTGTGACCAACAGGAGCTCATAGAATTCTCCCCTTCTCACTGCTATCTCGTCGCTCTCAGCCCATTTGGCGCTTTGCAGGAATACGATAAACACACCGATGTTGAGAATCGCTTTGATGGCGTTGGTGGCGGCGTCATTGACATACATCCCTCCGAAAACCTCAATCCCGGATGGGGGAATAACCCATATAGCTATTGTGCCTAAAGCGAAAATTATAGCTGTGAACGGGGTTAGAAGCCGCTTGCTGTTTTCCGAGCAGAAAGTATCGAAAAGAAACACAAGGATGAAGATTCCGAGAATAATCATCTCGGGAATCATGTGTCCGAATTGTGAATAAGTCATTTTGAAACGTTTGTTTTTATCTTGTCAAACAATCAATTCTTAATCCCTTATAACCCTACAGTCTGCAATGCGTTAATAATAGGGGTGAAACTATGCTGGATTGCCTCGTTGATCCAGTTGGGGAAACAGCCTATACCTGCAATGCAGAGTATCAACGTCACCGTAGAGAGCCTTTCAAACCATGTGGCGTCTGTGAGCGTGAGGTGATGGTCGTCTTGAACCGGCCCGAGCAATAGCTTGCCCACAACCCTGAGGATATAAACAGCGGTTATCACGATAGCTGTCGTGGCGCATATAACGAATATACGGTGGAACACGTCTGCTTCCTGGAATGATCCCACAAATATGGTCATTTCCGCTACAAAGCCCGACAATCCCGGCAGTCCTAATGAAGCGAAACCGGCTATCATGTAGCAAACTCCCAAATAAGGCATTATCCTCATGAGGCCACCCATCTGGCGGATATCCCTCGTATGGGTTCTTCCGTAGATCATACCGATCAAGGCGAAGAAGAGGGCTGTCATCAAACCATGTGAAAGCATCTGCATTATAGCGCCCGTCATGGCTGTGCAGTTCAACATCAGGATGGCAAACAGAACCATTCCGCAGTGAGACACCGATGAATAGGCGTTGATATATTTGAGGTCGGTCTGGACGCATGCCGAGAAGGCGCCGTAAACTATGCTTATACCGGTGAGGATAATGAATATCCAGGCAAGTTCATTGGCTGCCTGAGGCAACAGGAATATCGCAATGCGGAAACAGCCGTAACCTCCAAGCTTCATAAGAACTCCGGCATGGAGCATGGACACCGCGGTGGGTGCGCTCGCATGTCCGTCGGGACTCCATGTGTGGAACGGGAACATTGCGCCCAGAACACCGAATCCCACAAATGTAAAGAAGAACAACATATATTGCCAGCTCGGATCAATCGACGCATTGTGTGAGATCTCAAGGATATTCCATGTCAATTGTCCACCCTCCGGAGCACTATGCCAGAAGATGCCCAGCAGACCAAGCATAAGGAATGCAGACCCTCCCATAAGCATGAGGGTGAGTTTCATCGCTGAATATTCCTTGCGACCGGTGCCCCAAACTCCGATAAGAAGATACATGGGGATGAGGGCAACCTCATAGAACATGAACATTGTGAATATATCGATCGAGATAAAGAATCCGAATACTCCCGTGCTCAGCAATGCATACCAAAGAAAGAAATTCTTCGGCAGCGGTTCTATCTTCCATGATGCGAAGGTGCCTGCGAAAACTATGATTGCAGAAAGAAGGATCATCAACACTGAAATTCCGTCCACTCCCACTGCAAGATGAATGTTGAGCGGTGCATACCACATCCAGCTCCCCATGTGGACCATTTCATCAGTAACACCCATCTCTCTCAGCCGGAGAAAATCGCAGCATAACCAGATGGCAAGACCAAGCAAAACCGAGGAGCACACCACCATTACGGTGCGGATGGCCTTCATTCCGCTGTTTTGGCAAAATCCCAATCCTATAAGCATCGCAATCGGGATAACCACAAACCAGATTAATATATTGTCAAACATGATGTTAAGCTAATTTTCCGTTTTTATTCAGTTTTTCAGGCGAAACATAGCCACGCCACGGCTGCAAGAACAACTGCTCCGGTGATATACCACCCGACATAACCCTGGACTTCGCCCGATTGCATCCCTCTGATTGAATAGGAGGCTTTCTGTGTGATCTTTGCAAATCCATCCATCGTCGCATCTATCACATGTCGATCGAACCATGCTATGCTTTTACATATTATATTGAATATAATCTTATGGGTGATAAACATATATATTTCATCCCAGTAGAACCTTCTGTTTGCAGCTGTCCAGAATGCAGGCCATGCATTTTTGAATTTCGCAGGCAGCGAGTTTTTCTTCATATACATAATGCCTGCAAGCAGAATACCTGCCACTGCAACAATAAGGCTTGTGCATGCCACAGGCGCCTCGATGTGAATGTGATACGGCTCTCCATTCCATGTTACGAATTCACCGAAAGGTATCCATCCGGCACATATAGAGACACCTGCCAGAAGAATCAGTGGAACCGACATCTGCCATGGTGCGTCATGCGGCTTATGCTCTTTGTAATGAGGATTCTCCTCTCCCCAGAACACAAGGAAGTAGAGCCTGAACATATAGAAAGCTGTCAAACCTGCAACCATCGTCATCCATGCTCCCCAGAACCAGTGACGCTGGAACATTGCTGCAAGCATCTCGTCTTTTGAGAAGAATCCGGCGAATGGCCATATACCAGCAATCGCAAGACACCCTATCAGGAATGTCCAGTGGGTTATCGGCATATATTTCCTCAATCCGCCCATCGCTGTGTATTCGTTCGAATGAACCGCATGTATCAGTGCACCGGCACCCAAGAACAAGAGGGCTTTAAACATCGCATGGGTGAAAAGGTGGAACATACCAGCCATGTAGCCAAGTCCTGAGTAATGCATGCCTTCGATCGGTTTGTCGTAGGTCACACCTATCGACACCATCATGAACGCAATTTGAGAAATGGTGGAAAATGCAAGTATTCTTTTTATATCTGTCTGCGCACATGCCACCATGGCAGCATAGAATGCCGTGATAGCTCCCACGCAGCACACGAAAGTGAGTGAGAAGTCAACCACACAATAGAGCGGGAAAAGCCTTGCCACAAGATAAACTCCGGCAACCACCATGGTTGCTGCATGGATAAGAGCCGACACCGGCGTGGGGCCCTC
>JAFLTM010000072.1 GCA_022509225.1 Muribaculaceae bacterium | reverse complement strand
AAATCTTACCCTCTGCTTAAAAGTTCCTATATTACAAACCAAGGATTTCAAGAGGCGATGAAACCACTTGACGCTAATTATGCGTCAGGCTCCTTCCCGTTTAAAGATGTTTTGGCCTCTCTTACAGAAAAAGTGTCGAGAAGTCTTCCTTTCAAAGAATATTTGAAGAATAGTGAAGATCCCGGAATGAAAGAAAAATTCTGGGAGGATATCTATAACCACATTATCTTGGCAGACCCGCAGTTGAATGAAATTATCGTGGCAATGCAGGGTTACACCCTGTCGGGATTTGAAAGGATGAAGGCGATGATGACTGACACATTCAGGAATTTCTATGCCACGGGAAGCGGTTTGAATGAATCATTGCAGACTCTGTCGCTCAGTATGGGTAAGGCACGCGAACTATACCTGCGATTGTTGGATCTTCCCGTTGAGCTTACAGCACTCCGGAGCGATCAATTGGAGCTTAACAAGAAGAAACTGCTACCCACATCGGAAGATATAAACCCCAACATGCGGCTTGCCGACAACAAGCTTGCAAGGAAAATATCGGAAGATCCCGACTTCAACAAATATATAGAGCAATACAAGATTTCATGGATAAGTGAAGACAAAGAACTCCTTGAACATCTATTGAAAGAGATACTCTCTTCTGATATCTATCAGAATTATATAGTCTCTTCTGACTTTTCGCTTGAAAGAGACGTCTTGTTCTGGAAAGATATTTTCAATGAGGTTATATTGAACGACCGTGAATTTTTGGAGTATCTTGAAAACAAGTCGGTTTTCTGGAATGATGATCTTGAAATCACCTCTACTTTCCTTTTCAAGACATTCAAGAATTTTGAAAAAGATGAAGCGGTGTCATCCCATATTCTGCCGATGTATAAGGATGATGAGGATGCCGCTTTTGGAGCCGAACTTTTTCGCTATGTCATTTCCGACAAGAATTATTACCGACAGTTGATAGACAAGGCATCGGAAGGAGACAAATGGGAGGCCGATAGGCTTGCATTCATGGATGTGGTGGTTACGATGACCGCCCTCGCGGAGATACTCCATTTCCCCAAGATTCCTCTCACAGTGAGCATAAATGAATATATCGAGATTGCCAAGAGCTACAGCAGCAGTAAAAGCGGCGCGTTTGTTCACGGTCTACTTGCTAAGATTATATCCGGCTTGAAAGAGGAGGGGGTTTTGAGAGACAAATAGGCGATTGACTTGAAAAAGAATTTACGGAGAGAAAAAACCGATCTTATCTTTGGTGAATAATAAAATTGAATATTAACAACAAGAAAAAATAAAGAATAAATGAATATGCTTGGTAACATTACATTGCTTGATGCCGAACCGGCAGGAGGAGGTTTCAGCGGACTTATTATGATCATAGCCATGGTGGTTATCTTCTATTTCTTTATGATCCGTCCTCAGTCGAAGAAACAGAAAGAGATAAAAAAAGCTCGTGAAGCTATGCAGAAGGGTGACAATGTTGTCACAGCAGGCGGGATTCATGGCAAAATCAAAGAGATCAACGACAATACTCTGCTCATAGAGGTGTCGCAAGGTGTTTCAATAAAAGTGGATAAGGCATCTGTTTTTCCTGCCGGCCAGCAAGAGCCCATGCCAAATAAACAATGAGAGATCGCTTCGAACGACTGAAGGAGAGATGGTATGCCCTGAAAGAAACGTCGGGTTTTAAAAATTCCATGCTCTTTTTAGTTTTCGTTGCAGTCAGCACATTGTTCTGGTTTATACTGGCATTAAACGACAGTGCCCAGAATCATTTCAATGTACGGGTGAATGTGTCGAATATGCCGGATTCGGTGACCTTTATCAGTGATTTCCCCGACAGAATCCATGTCACGGTAAATGATAAGGGCACAAATTTATGGAGAAACGGATTTCTCAAGACTCCCACAATCAATATAGATTTCAAGGAGTATGCCTCAGACGGGGTGCTTCATTATTCCTATTCCGACCTGATATCGGCACTTAAGGAAACTTTCGGAGGGTCGGCACAGATCACGGCCCTGTCGCTTGACTCTATTCAACTTGTATATACGACTAATCCGGGCAAAAGGGTACCCGTAATGGTTAATTGCCAAGTTTATCCGGCATCCGGGACGACATTGGAGGGTAATATTAAATCAAGTCCGGCAAGTGTGTATGTTTACGGGCCAAAGGATGTTACCGACACCATTCACAGTGTGCACACCGAGATGCTTACCTTGAGAGACATAAACGAAACTACCACGACTGAAGCAAGAATACGGAAGATAAAAGGTGCCAGGGTGTTACCTTCCTCAGTATCCCTGACGGTTCCGGTGGAACCATTGGTAAGGAAGGAGGCGATGGTTTCTGTAATGGCTGTGAATGTGCCTGAAAAAGAAGAGATGTTGTTGTTCCCCTCAAAAGTGCCGGTGGAATATTACGTTGCAATGAGCAGATTGAATGATGATGAAGATAACAACATCACTCTGCAGGTAGATTATAATGAAATTGGGTCATCAGGTTCAAGTAAGCTTTTTGTGCATACAGTCTCTTTCCCAGACCGATTGAAGAATCTGAGATTGCAAACCGACAGTGTGGAATATGCAATTATTCATGACTGATAAATATTTCCCGCAACCGGAGGATTTCAAAGAAAACCTTTGTGTTGGGATCACCGGGGGAATAGGTTCGGGTAAAAGCGTAGTGTCCAGAATTTTAAGATGCAACGGTTTCACCGTCTATGATTGTGATTCTGAAGCAAAAAAATTAATGCGAAATGATCGGCAATTAAAAGGGAGCTTGATAAAAGTTGCCGGTGAAAATATCTATGATAAATCCGGAGAACTCGACCGGTTTCTCCTTGCAGCCAAAATATTTTCAGATAACGAGCTCAGAAAGAAAGTAAATTCCCTGGTTCATGAGGCGGTGAGAGAAGACCTGTCAAAACGAAAGAAGGGAGGGATTTTCTTTGTGGAATCGGCCATACTTGCAACCGGAGGCATCGTTCCGATGTGCGACATGGTTTGGATAGTTGAGGCACCCGATAAGCTTAAAATGGAAAGAATAGAGAGGAGAGACAATCTTTCTGAAGAGATGATACTTAAAAGGATGAAAACCCAGGAAAGGGAAATCCTTCTCATCCCGGAATTTAAAAGAAGAATAATCAGGAATGATGACAAATCTTCATTAATCAACGGAATAATCGGGCTACTTGATGAATTGAAGTCAGAAAACAATTATAAAACCGTAAATAACAATATCAAACAGTTATGCTAAAGGAAATATTGGCCATAACCGGAAAACCGGGGCTATTCAAGATTATATCCCATTCCGGCAAATCGTTGATAGTCGAGGAGATCACTACAGGCAAGAAATTGCCGGTTTCACCACGCGACAGGGTTATCTCGCTTGCAGATGTGGCGATGTACACAGATAACGGGGAGCGTCCTCTTTCAGAGATTCTTGATGTGATTTACACTCAAAAAAATGGAGAGCAAATCGACATGAAGGAGGTTAAGGATAATCTCAAGGAGACTTTTGCCTCTTTTGTCCCGGATTATGACAAGGATCGTGTTCATGACAGTGATGTCAGGAAACTGTTTAATTGGTACAATTTGCTTGTGGCCAATGGTTTGACACAATTCAAGGAAGAGGAACAGAAAGAGGAAGACACCGAGAAGGAATCCGGGGAAGAGAAACCGACAGAGCAGTCAGTGTCTTGAAAGACAAATCTTGCCCGTTTCAAGTGATTCGTGCACATCGATGATACGTTGGTTGGAGGATCCTCTGAACCGAAGATCCCTGTCCCTTAGCTCTTCTTGATAGGGGCCATCCACAACCACGTCAGCCAACGCAACTACCCTTTGTAATCTTGGAGAATCAATTATCTCCTCCCATTTATAGCCGGTGTAAATCCAAACGTTACGCCGGTTCTTTTTTAATTCTTTTAATAAGATTTCCAGTTTGTCAGGTTCAAAAAGGGGGTCACCTCCCGTCAGGGTCACATCAAAGTCTTCCTCCTCAACAATCTCCATGATCTCCTCAAGGGATGTTGCTTCCCCGTTTTCCGGATCCCATGACTGAGGGTTATGGCACCCCCTGCATCTATGCGTGCAACCTGCCAGATAGATAGAAGTACGAAATCCGGGGCCATCAACCGTGGTGCCCCGGATAATTCTTAACACATTAAAGATAACGGGTTTTTTCATCAGTTGTGCACAATACGGTCGTGCAGTTCGGCAAGTTTACCTGAATTCCACCTGTCGGTTGTGCCCACAAGATAGCCGGTGATCCTTTGTATGGTTTCAAATGGTGTGTGGCATTTCGGACATTCGTGTTCATCTTTTACTGCGTTTTCATAACCACATTTGGGGCAATGATTCCTGTTGTGGTTAACAGAGCCGTATCCGATGTTGTATTGATCCATCAAGTCAACAATTTGCATGATGGCCTCTTCGTTGTGTGTTGCATCCCCGTCAATTTCCACATAGAATATATGTCCTCCTCTTGTCAGGTCATGATAAGGGGCTTCAATCTTTGCTTTGTGACGCGGAGAACAGTGATAATACACCGGTACATGGTTTGAGTTGGTGTAATAGTTTTTGTCGGTCACACCCTTGATTTCTCCGAAAACTTTACGGTCTATTTTCGTGAACTTCCCCGACAGGCCTTCTGCCGGTGTTGCCAGAATAGAGTAATTATGGGAATATTTGTTGCAGAAATCAAGCGCTCTGTCTCTCATATATTCCACAATTCTTAGCCCAAGCTCTTGCGATTCCTCCGATTCGCCGTGATGCTTGCCCGTGAGCGCGATAAGAGCCTCGGCGAGACCTATAAATCCTATACCCAATGTGCCCTGGTTTATAACCTTTTCAATTGTATCATTAGGTTTCAGCATTGATGAGTGATTCCACAGCGAGCTCATCACCAACGGGAATTGTTTTGCCAAGGCGGTTTTCTGGAACTGGAATCTCTCGTCGAGTTGTCTTGCTGTTATCTCGAGCACTTTGTCAAGTTTTTCAAAGAATTTGTCGATTCTTCTTTCCTTGTCTTCGATTTCCATGACCTCGAGTGCGAGACGAACGATATTGATGGTGGTAAAAGAAAGGTTTCCCCTTCCTATAGATGTCTTTTCACCGAATCGGTTTTCAAAAACCCTTGTCCTGCAACCCATTGTTGCAACTTCATGCTTGTAACGTTTGGGATCGTCGGCTTTCCAGTCTTCACTCCGGTTATATGTGGCGTCAAGGTTTAGGAAGTTGGGGAAGAATCTTCTGGCAGAGACTTTGGAGGCAAGCTTATAAAGGTCGTAGTTTGGGTCTTCGGGAAGGTAGCTGACACCGCGTTTTTTCTTCCATATCTGGATGGGGAAGATTGCGGTTGCGCCGTTCCCGACTCCTTCATAAGTTGAGTTAAGCAGTTCCCTGATGACGCAACGACCCTCGGCAGAAGTATCTGTGCCGTAGTTTACGGATGAGAACACTACTTGGTTTCCACCGCGTGAGTGAATTGTGTTCATGTTGTGGATAAAGGCTTCCATTGCCTGGTGCACCCGTCCCACGGTATTGTTGACGGCATGCTGAGCCATTCTCTCTTTTCCTTTTAATCCTTTAAGGTCTTTCTTTAGGAAATCTTTGAATTTTTTGTCATAGAGGTCCGACAGATCCTCCCCGTAGAGATCTTCAAGATTTTTGATTTCTTCGATATAGCTTGACCTTACGTATGGAGCGAGATAAAAGTCGAGTGCAGGAATGGCCTGCCCTCCGTGCATCTCGTTTTGAGCGGTCTCCAACGAGATACAGGCAATCACGCTTGCTGTTTCGATTCTTTTTGCCGGTCTTGATTCACCGTGACCTGCAACAAAACCGTGTTGAAGGATATTGTCTAACGGATGTTGCACGCATGTGAGACTTTTGGTAGGGTAGTAGTCCTTGTCGTGGATATGGATATAGTTGTTTTTCAGAGCCTCCTTCACATCTTGTGAAAGGAGATAGTCGTCAACGAAAGGTTTTGTTGTCTCGGTTGAGAATTTCATCATCATTCCGGCAGGGGAGTCGGTGTTCATGTTGGCATTCTCCCTTGTGATGTCGTTGTTTTTGGCATTGATGATTTCAAGGAACATGTCGCGGGTCTTGGCCTTTCTTGCAATCGACCGTTTGTCACGGTAGGCGATATATCTCTTTGCCACATCCTTGCGGGCAGACTTCATCAGTTCGAATTCCACTCTGTCCTGGATATCCTCCACGGTCATCCTTTCCTGACCGTTCATTCCGATTCTGTCGGAAATCTTTTGAATCAGGCTTTCATCTTCTCCAAGTTCAGTGGCCAGCATGGCCTTTCGGATTGCTGCTTTTATCTTTTCCTCGTTATAGCCAACTATTCTGCCATCACGTTTTTCAACCGTATGAATCATAATGATTGTTTGTCAAATTAGAAATTACCGAATGCGAAGTTAGTATAAAAATGACAGATGACAAACTATTTGAATAAAAATATTAAAAAAATTTTTGGAAAACTTTTTTGAAGTTATAAAAATTTAATCAGTTGATAATTAAATATATAGAAAAATTTTTAGAAAACTCCTTATAAAATGAAAATTAAAGTATTGGTTGAAAAGGAAAACATAATGGTTTCGTGTCAAATAGGTAATTACCATTTTATGAAACCCTTACCCTGTGTTAATTAGATAGAGCGTTGATAGGCTACGCGTAGGGTGCCGTCGCGGCAGATTATCATGCCACATTCTTTGAACCCCGATGATTGCAGGGCCTTTCGCATCGGAATGTTGCTCTTGTGCGTGTCACTCCTCAGATTTGAATAGAGCTTGCTGCAATAGTCCACGCAGGCTTTCACCATTCCCGGGTGTTTGCCCGCGGAAGCCAACCGGTGGATAGTGGCGTATGGTTTGTTATTCAACCATTCTCCGTCGTAAATTATGTCGTATGTCGGGTCTCTTCCTGGGAGCAAAACGAACGTCAATACAATTTCACCCTCGTTGTCGATACCGACGTAAGAAATTCCATCCGTAATGTCCGAGTTCAAAGACTCCATACCGGGATAGTTGTCGTTCCACTGAGTGAGGTTACCATAAGACCGCATGAATTTTCGGGCCGAATCATAAATCTTCAGCACAGGCTCAATATCGGCAGACGTGGTTTTCCTTATGGTTAAATCGTCGGCCACTTTTATTTCTCAATGTTGTAACCTTGTGATTTAAGATAATCCAGGATTTTATAGTCCATGGCATGACGATAATACTCGATTATGTGTCCGCACCAGTCGTTCTCGGTTGTTCCTCCCGAACGAGTACGGTTGTAATGAGCCACTATTTCATCATACTTCATAAGATCGTCGGTGAGTTTATCCTCCTCTTTGGTATATGCATTTTTAAAGAACACCGTTTCATTGCCTTGTTTCGGTTTAAGATCAGGGTGTTCACGAGGAATCCCGAGAGCAAGACCGCATACCACGAAGACACCTTTCGGAAGATTTAAGATCTGAGCAAGCTTAAGAGGATCCACGGTGCGGAGATAACCCACGCAGTTGCTGCCCAAACCGGCAGCCTCTGCGGCCACTACCGCGCTCATCATTGCCAAAGAAGCGTCTATTATGCCGATTATTGTTCCATCCATTGTATCTGTGAAATTGGGCATATCAATCCCTTTCCGATTGGCGAGAAGTCTCATTTTATGATAGTCGGAACAGAATATAAGGAGCCGGTTGCATGTCTTGAGCTGTTTCTGGCCTGTCATTTCATAAAGTTGTTCCTTCAAGGCCTGGTCGTCTATGTCGATAACGGAAAACTGTTGGCCGTTATAGCTGGTAGGGGTGTTCCGGATAGCGTCGAAAATGAAGTTCATCGTTTCTTCCGGGATTGATTCTCTCTCATATCTTCTCACGCTGGTGCGTTCGAGCAGTGTCTTTTTAACTGATTCCATATTATAGTATTGTAAATTGAAAATTTCATAAAAAGAACCGATGAAACGTTGAACCCGTGTCATCGGTTTGAGGACCACACCAAAGTAATTATGATGAAACTCCGATAGTCAGGATTTGAGTGCCTTCCGCATCTTTGTAATCCGCCTGTGCCGAAAAACGGCAACATCTTTCGATGTGGGGCCCGCCATTAATGCAGTGGCGTAACTCGGCATTTCATATATAATTGATGAGTTTCCCAATAATCTTTGATGTGGGTATTTCGTCAATTGGATTGCCTCCGCAACCTTTGTTGCAAATATAATACAACGAAATGAAACTACAAAAAGAAATTCAACAGATGAAAACCGGAAGTCCCGGCTTTGAATCGGCAGCCGAATAAACATAATTGTCAGACTCGAAACCTGTGAGTTCTTCAAAAGAGGATATATTGTTTTCCAATATGTTACGGGCCATTAATCCGCGCATCGATTTCAATTTGGATGCAATGGGAGTCTTGGTGGTCCCATCGTTATTCATGGTGTAAAAACATATTTTATGAACCTTTGCAAAAGCTCTGACTATTTTCCAGTCGACACAGGAATCGGCATCTGCCGGCAACAAGTCTATAATTTCCTTAATGTTTTGGTCCTTCAGATATTTTACAAGCTCCACCGTGACTTTAGGTTTAAATATTTTGATCGGTGTGTTGTTGGAAGGACCCAGAGGCTTGTTATATTCGAGTCGGTAAGGCTTGATGATATCGGAAGGTTTTAAAAGGCCGTAGGCAGAAGAGATGATGCGGAGTTGTGGATTTATATTCTGTAAGGCAGTGTTATTCAAAGATTTAACGTCAAGACTTCTGTATGCCTCACCGGTGAATCCTTCAAGAGTGGTATAGCCGGTAGTTTTGTTTGGAAAGTCGTAGGCGTATTTCACTGCGGTTATTGCCAGTTTCCTACTTATCCCCATGATATGCGATAATTCCTCAGCCGGAATATCTTTGATATTTTCCATTATGGAATCGGCAATGTTTTCTAACTCCGGTTTATTCTTATCAAAAAGATCAGCGTCAACCGGGTATTGGTTTCCCGCCATTGTTTTGGATTCGGCAAGTAATATCAACATAAAACGGGACAGATGCCTCGACCTCTGTCCCGTTTTGTCGCGATAGCATTGTTTTATTA
>JAFLTM010000071.1 GCA_022509225.1 Muribaculaceae bacterium | reverse complement strand
CGGACTGGTAGCTCAGCTGGATAGAGCAACAGCCTTCTAAGCTGTGGGTCGCGGGTTCGAATCCCGCCCGGTTCACCTCCCAAAACCACCTTGCAAGGTGGTTTTTTTGTGCCTTAACCTATTCATTTTATCTCACATCGTAAAAAAGTGCAGAAATCTTGTAAATTTCTGCACTACATGAATCGACGCCTAATTATAAATCAATGTCTTACATTAACAGCTTTCCCATTTTCATCCAAACTGAAAATTGGCATATCAGCTTCAGGATCTACGGCATAATAATGCACTGCACTATCGTTGACGTATGGATGCTGTTCTTTCAATAATCTTATCATTTCTGCTCCGGCCCAGATTGTAGGTCCGTAGCCATGAGCAGCTTTAACACTTACCGGACGATAAGCATAATAAGCCGGTTCGAACCCCATTCCTGTACCTACAACAACATCTTCCACCTCACCTTTTTGATTTATTTTTGAAGAAACAGCTTCCCAGGCCAGTTGTGCCACGGGGCCATATACCCTTGGATCAAGCCAACCTTCGTTTACACCATGGGCAAGACAATAAGCAAAAATAGCCGTTGCTGAGGTTTCATCGTATGTCTCGGGATGATCGAGAAGTTGATGCCAGAAACCATCTATGCCTTGATATTCCTTAAGTCCTGCGGCATGTTGTTGAAACATATTAAGGATTTCAGCCCTTTTAGGATGATTTTCAGGAAGATAATCAAGAAGCTGACTCATAGTAAGGATAGCCCACCCGTTCGCTCGTCCCCAAGCCATAGAGGGTTGTTCCGGAGCCCCTTCCAAATATCCGTGACGGAAGATTTTCTTTTCAGGCATCCACATTCTTTTAAAGAATCCTGATGCAATATTGGCAGCCTCATCAAGTTGCTTAGGGTCGTTTGCATATTGGCTTCTAACTGCCATCGAGGGAAGAAGCATAAACATATCATCCAGCCACACAGCATTATAGTGGGGACGATTACGCGCAATTGTTCCATCAGGAAGATGAACCGGTGTGGTTTCCACAATCTTCCAGTATTGTTCAATATATGGATCTATTTTCAGAGTTGAATCTGCCATTGCCGCCCTCATCCAGGCTCCAGACATTGCACCTGCATCATCAAGGCTCAAAGGATTCTTAACCTGTTTCATTTGTCCGTCGTCATCAAGATTGCCTTGATATTTGTCGGCTTCCGATGCCAGGAAACCGATCCGGCTGCTCACATAATCTGAATAGCGCTTATCGCCTGTGATCTTTGCAGCATCAAGAAGAGCATCATACATCACACCCCATTCATAACTTGTAAGTCTATATGTTCCCGGATTAACCTTACCATCAGTCATTTTGGCCGGGGTGACTTCATCAATATATAGAAATACCCGGTCAATATCAGCCTTCACACTATCAGCTGAAAGTTGACCATAAGGAGTCTTATAATCCGGTTTTAGAAGATGTAGAGGAGTGGTGGAGTCATTAATTTCTTCTTCTTGATTTACGTTTTTTTTATCAGAACAACTTTCTATAACACCGGCAATTACAAGACTGCTCAAAATCAGAAGTCCACCTATAATAATCTTTTTCATCTTATAAGCTTATTTTACTACTGTACCACGGAATTTCTTACCCTTAAGGTCGGGTCCGAAATAGAATCCCGGTTCCGCCGGTTGGTTATATGCAGTCTGTTGGTTTGCCACACTGACTCTATAAGCCGGATCTGTAAGGAAAGTATGGAATCTATAGTCTGTTTCAAAAGGAGTCACATAGATTCTTAAAGCTGAGTTATCATCTTTGCGAAGCATTACTTCTTCCCTCCAATCACCAAGGATGTCAGCCTGCAAAGAAGGATTTCTCTTTGTACCATTGTTCCAGGCACAACCTTCAAAAGTGACTATGGGCTCAAGGTTTTTAGTTTTCCAATTATATTTGCTTATTTCATTCCCATCAAGGATTTCAGCCAGAAGGTCGCCATCCCACTGAACCACAAAATTGGCAGGTATTTTACAAGCTATTTCACTTATAAATTCTTTTTGTTCACATATTGGAGTACCATCGAAGGCGAGGACTCCTCCGGTATTGGGTGACCAAAGTTCCATTCCCGGATGAGTGGGGTCAATATCAGCTGCAAGACATCTTCCTATATCCTTGTCGCTGGGGTATTGAAGAATTACTTTCCCGGTTTTTGCTTCACGAAGGGTTGTGCCGTCTTTTTTGTTTTCATGGCAACCCCATACGTAATATTGGTCCCCTCCGGGAACTGAAACAAGGTGAATGGCGTCTCCATGTTCCATACCTGTTGAATAAAGACCTGTGCCATCATTGTTCACAGTCATCTGACCGTAGATTATTTCATCACAACCATCACCGTCAACATCCGCAATCCTCAGGTTATGGTTTCCTTGGCCTGCGTATGCTTCATTGCCCGGAGTGTTACTGTCAAAAACCCATTTTGTCGTGAGATTTTTACCATCCCAGTCGTATGCAGCAAGAACCGAACGAGTATAATAACCACGGCACATTACGGCTGAGGGTTTTTGTCCGTCAAGATATGCAACGGCTGCAAGAAAACGGTCGGAACGGTTGGCGTAATTGTCACCCCAATCCTTCATTTCTCCACGTGGAGGGATATAAGGCACTGTCTTCATAGCCTTACCGGTTTCACCGTTGAAAACAGTAAGGAATTCAGGACCCCAGAAAATTCTACCCTTAAGGTTTCTATAATCGGCCTTTTTGTCACCGATCATTCTTCCGGTTCCGTCAACCGTTCCGTCTGCAGTTCTACAGATAACCTCAGCTTTTCCGTCACCGTCGAAATCATATACAAGGAATTGAGTGTAATGGGCCCCACTGCGGATATTTGGACCAAGGTCTATTCTCCACAATTGAGTGCCGTCTAATTTGTAGCAATCGAGATAAGTCACTCCTGTCAGACCGTCTTGGGAATTATCCCTTGAGTTACTTGGATCCCATTTGAGAATGATTTCATATTCACCGTCGCCATCTACATCACCGATTGATGCGTCATTGGCATTATAAGTATATTCTTTCCCGAATTCATCCACATTTCTTTCCGGAGTATTCAAAGGAATGTTCAGATAACCCAAAGGTGCATTTGCAGCAAGAGTAAATGATCCCTCTTTCCCTCCATGAGTGGGTTTCACCGTATAAACTGTTGAATTATCCTTATTCTTGTCAATGAAATAAGTTGAATTGACTACAGGTTTTGAATTTACTTTCTTACCATCCCTATATACATCAAACGACTGGTTTTCCGGATCCGATTCAAGATATCTCCAACTGACTGTTACTTCTTCGGGACTTTGACGCACAGCTACTACACCTCGGCCAAGATTCTCCATTTTCAATTTGGAAAAATCATATTTAGCCTGACCTAAAATTGGAACCGATGCAAATAGAGCAGCTCCAAATAAAATATAATAAGCAAGTTTCTTCATTATTATTTCTTTTAAACTATTTTTCAATGGGCAGGACTTTTCTAAAAGTCCTTTTTTATTTAGGATTTTTGGAAAAATCCTTCCCGTTATATCAATCAAGATGGAAAACTTCCTTTAAAGGAATAGTGACAGGAGAATTATCAGGATTTACTTCCATAATGTCAGCCATATAATCCACCATTTGCGGGTGATTTCATCAGCTGCATCGGCATCCTGGGAATTTGAATCTCCTTCCACTTCCTGATAACCAAAGAGGATATTGGTGTCTTTATCCCAAAATATGGAATAATTCCTTACTCCGCTGTAGGATATTCGGCTTCGGAGTTCAGGCCACAATTCTGCATGCCTCTTTTCGTATTCTTTCTCAAACCCCGGTTTGAGTTGCATTTT
Organism: Muribaculaceae bacterium; assembly: GCA_022509225.1. Lineage (GTDB taxonomy): Bacteria > Bacteroidota > Bacteroidia > Bacteroidales > Muribaculaceae > Lepagella. The sequence continues at coordinate 5,314 of JAFLTM010000071.1, read as the reverse complement.
AAATGCGAATCTTTTCATAGTATTGTGTTTTAAATTTATTCTCCCTACTTGAGATTTTTCAACCAGGCTGTGAGCTCCTGAAGCATTTGTTCCCGTTGTTTAAATTTAGTCCTATATCCCCAGCCGTGACCTCCTTCCGGATAAATGAACATTGCCACAGGAACCTGGTTTTCTACCAATGAATTATAGTAGAGAATACTGTTAATAGGTTTCACCACTTTGTCATCGCTGCATAGGGCCATGAATACCGGACTGGTAGCAGGCGTCACTTTTTTATCCGACGACCATTCCATTACCTCTTCCTCTGTTGGATTTTCACCTAAAAACCCTTTTCTTGAGCCTGAATGAGTGACTTCCTTATCAAGAGATATCACAGGATAAAAAAGAATTTGGAAAGCCGGATTGCATTCTTCAGATGGATGTGTTGCAAGGGCAGATGCTAAGTGACCCCCGGCAGATGAACCCATAATTCCAATCTTGTCAGGTTTGATATTCCAGTTTTCAGCACTGTCTTTTAAAATCACGAAAGCTTTCCTAATGTCGTTCATAGATATATTTTTATCCCCGTTTGGAAAATCATATTCCACAACTGCATAGGCAAATCCTAAATTGTTGAAATAGGGTGCCCAGTAATATCCCTCATGATTTTGTGCCAGATGAGTATATCCACCTCCCGGACAAGCCACTATTGTTTTCCCGTTTTCAGTATTCTTTGGAGGGAGGAAAACTTTCATTTTGGGTGAATCAAACTCCACCACCTTAGACTGTGCGAAAATTGAGCTGCCCACTGTTGCCAGCACCAAGAAGAATGAAAAAGTGAGAGTTCTGATCATGGTTCAAAAAGTTTGTTGCAAAAATATCCATAGTATTCTTATATAATATTGTATTTATGTGCACTTTATTTGTAAAAACATGAAAATATGGTAAATAAAATGTTTGTGCACTAAATTACAATATAGTTGTACAAATAGAACGGGTGATTTTATCATCATAATTATAATTTTGTGCACAAAATCAATTATCATGAAAATTCGAAATTATTCTTTCATAGTTACTGCCCTCTTAAGTTTTGCAACTCTTTTTGCAAAAGATCCGGCTCCTGTTTTCATTACAGCAGGACAATCTAATGCCGACGGAAGAGAAACAATCGACCTTCTTCCGGAATATGTAAAGGGAGGATATGGGAATCTACATTATGCAAATGTGACTGAATCATGTGACGGCACCTTCGGAGAATTCAAATTCGGGAAAAGATTTGCTTTTTGTGATTTCACAAACTATTTTCTTAATCAGGCTCTGGGAAAAGATTTTTATGCGATAAAATGCGCTTATGGAGGCACTTCCATAACCCCCGGAGCCACTCATGCCCATCTTCCGGTATGGTATGCCGATGCTGAATGGATTTCTCAAAACAAACCATACCGAGGGAATATCGATGAGGGGAAATCGTTGACTCTTGCCCTTACCGATGGTTTCAAACAGCTTGCTGAAACTACTCTTTCCCAACTTAAGGATGGATATGATGTCAAGGCAATCATGTGGCATCAAGGTGAAAGCGATAGAAAGAAAGCCGGAGATTATGAAAAGAATTTTGCAGAGATGATCACTTTTATGAGGGAACAGATATATGCCGTCACCGGTGACAAGAACGACCTTGAATTACCCTTTATATTCGGAACAGTTCCTCATGATTCAAAACAATATAGCGCCGGTGTGGAAGAGGCTCAAATGAAGGTAGCTCAGACTCTTCCTAATGTTTATGCCATCAATCTTGCAGATGCAGGTTTACGTGCAGACGCTCTTCATTTCGATGGTCCATGGACTGAATATGTCGGTAAACTGATGTTCAACAAACTTGTGGAGCTCAAACTTGTAAAGGCAGATATGCTTGCTTGCGAGAAACCGAAAGTGGCCACTCCTACTGATAATATAAATGTGGATGCAGAGAGGCAATGGCATTTTGGCACACCGTGGAGCGAACAGACTGTGAATGAATTAATGGCAGATGCCAATTGGGAACAATTCCAAAGTCTGGGGTATCGTCTTGGTTCTCCGCTCAAATCAATGCAAGAATTAACCCATAACGGTAATAAAGTAAAAGAATGTGAGGGGTTGTTCTTTAAATGTGCCACAGGTAATCGCATGATACTTAATCCTCATAAATTCCTATGCCTTTACAACGATAATATATCGATGATCATACCCAAAGTCAGTGCCGGTCAAACTGTTGCCATCACTACAAAGGCTGCCAAAGGAGAAAGAGGATTGACTACCGACAGCATGGAGCATCTTGAATTGGTGAGCGGAGGGAAGCCTTCTTCCGGTAAAGTGACTAATGTATGGAAAGTTAAAGATGAAGTGAAAGAACCCGTAGATTTAGTATTCCATCCTGAAGGCGGTGGTATCTATGTTTATGATGTAGAAATAACGCTTGCAAACCTTTAATAGAATTTTTGTTATTTTTGAAGTAGAATTCCTGTTATTTATGCGGATTTGGATTATAACACCATGAGAAAAATCATGCTAAAGAAATCTCTTTGGTTAACCGGCACTATGTTAGTGTTGGTTATCCTTTTTTCTATAAAGACACATTCATTAACAATACATTCCACAAAATTTGCAACTTCCGAAGGTCTTGCAGACAATACTGTCAGAGAAATATTCCAGGATAGCAAAGGTTTCCTTTGGTTCGGCACATTCGATGGTTTGTCAAGATATGACGGATATGATATTGTAAAGATTGTCCCATCCAATCCTATGATCCCCTTAGATTCCCATATCAGGCATATCTTTGAAGATAATGATGGTTACCTTTGGATTTTAGGCAGTAGTGGGATAATCAGTTGCTATGACACCAACAAAGAGGAATTCATCGACATCCTGCCCGACACAAATGATATTCTAAAATTTCTCTACTATTATGAAGCACCTGATGGATCTTTATGGTTCTATGGAGAAGACGGTGCAATCAGTGTGGAAAAAGATGAGAACGGGTTGAAGACCAAACGTATTCATGCTCCGGAATTAGGGTTAGACAAGGTGAACCATATGGTTGTTGACAAAAAAGGAAAAGCTTTTATAATCACCGACAAGGGAGTATGGACTTACGAAAATGGAAGGGCCAACCCTCTGGATACCACCAGAACCTACCAATGGATATTACCCATGGAAAAGGTTACAGTGTTAATAAGTTCCACAGGTGAGATAATAAAAGTAGATGAGGATGGAAAACTTGACATTATAGACAAGATAGATAATATTAATGGCAACAGTGATCTTCCGGCAGCATTTGAAAGCAACGGGCGATGGTTTATCACCACGTCAAAGGGTGGTGGTGTAAAAATCGATACAAACACATTGGAGGTCCTACCAATAAGCGCAGACAAGAATTTGGCTAACGGACAGGTAATTATTGATAAAAACGGGGATATATGGATGCATAATCACACCGGCATATTGCATTATTATGACAAAAACGGGGATCGACTCATACCATTACGTCTTTTCCCTACAGATATGCTGGGACTCATTGATATGGAGAGATATTCCATCGCGAGAGATAACAGAAACCGTGCATGGATAGCGACGGCAGGAAACGGCTTGTTTATCTATGATCCACAATCTAATACATTGGAACATTTCACCACTAAGGGAGGTAACTATGAAATTCTTCCCACCGACAGGCTGCTTGTTGCCTCCTCTGATAATCATGGAAATATATGGGTAGGTGCAGAAAACGGTGGTGCTGCCATGCTGAATTTTGAGAATGTAGGAACTTCTGATTTGGATTTGCCCATAGCACCAAATGGACAACCTGGAGTAAGATCAATCTCACAGTTGCCCGGAGGAAAGATTGCAATCGGTGGATTAGATGGTAATCTCTATGAATATTCATCCGAATTTAAAGATGTGAAAATAATTCCAAGGGATGCCATAGTGTATGATATTACTGTTGATTCAAAGGGAAATATATGGGAGGCTACACGTGGCAGAGGTGTCTTGGTTAACGGAGAGAGATTAAGTGACAACGTGCCACCCTTATCCTATAAGGATATATTCGCCGTTCATGCAGATAAGAAAGACCGAATCTGGATCGGCACCTTCGGAGCCGGGCTTGATGTGTTAATCCCGAAAGCTGACGGATCCGGGTATGAAAAGCGAAACTTCCTAAATGGGTCGTATGCAGAAAGAAGGATTCGAGACATCATGGAAGACAGCAGAGGGACTATCTGGATATCTACCAGTAACGGAGCTTATGCTTTCAATCCCGACAGGCTTCTGGAAGGTAAGGAAACACCGAAACTTTATAATTCCGAAAACGGCACGTTGAGAAGCAATGAAGTGAATGCGGTAATTGAAGACGCAGAGGGTAAAATTTGGATTGCAGAGGCCGGAAGGGGCCTTACGGTGATAGACTTTGCAGGGAATGAACCCATCTATAGGCACTTAGGAAAAGAAAACGGTTTGAGTCATAACAATGTGCAATCACTGGTTTTGGATAACAATTACATCTGGGCCACTACAAAATATGGCTTTTCAAGAATAAATCCTAAGACATTTGCTGTGAATTCCTTTGTAGTGAGGCCAATGCCAGGTGAAAACATTCACAACTCAGGGAGTGCCGTTGTTCTTCCTGACGGGAAACTTGTCTTCGGGACCAATCAAGGGGCGTATATAGTTAATCCTAACAAACTGGAAATAGACAACAATAATGCCATTACAGTCACAAATTTCAAGATAGAAGGAGAATCTTTCCCCTTTATTCCGGGAAGCAGAGGAATAAAAGAAAAGAATGGTGAATACTATGTAAACCTACCCTATAATGAAAATTCATTGGAGTTTTCTTTCTCTACTTTTGACTTTTCAATGCCTAAACAAACAAAATTCAGGTATAAACTTGAACCTGGCGATGTGGATTGGAATGATATGTCTGATGGAAATAGATTGGGTTTTCAAAATCTTGCTCCGGGGAAATACACTCTTTTAGTGGAATCGAGTCACTCTTCAGACAAATGGGATAACACTTTTACCTGCCACATAAACATTAGATCACCTTGGTGGGCGACCTGGTGGGCCCGGGTGATTTATCTGGCCTTGATTATATGTGGCGTCTATCTTTTGATAAGAATATTCAACCGCTTTACAGAACTCCACAATAAAATCAAAGTGGAAGAACAACTCACGGATTATAAACTTGAGTTCTTCACAAATATCTCTCATGAATTCCGCACTCCCCTCACCCTTATCCAGGTGTCTCTTGAGAAACTGCATGATAAACTCCTTACACTTAAAACCAACAATCCGGGTCTTTCCC
>JAFLTM010000070.1 GCA_022509225.1 Muribaculaceae bacterium | reverse complement strand
TCCAGGTGGTGACCGTGGTGCCGACATTTGCACCGAAGATCACCGCCATGGATTGCGCAAGGCTCATCAATCCTGCATTAACAAAACTCACCACCATCACGGTAGAGGCACTCGAGCTCTGGATGAGCGCTGTTATAACAATGCCGGTGAGAACACCGGTGACCCGGTTTTTGGTCATTACGCCCAAAATATTTCTCAACCTGTCTCCTGCCACTTTTTGCAACCCTTCACTCATCACTTTCATGCCGTAAAGGAACAGACAAATGGCGCCCAACAGACTAATGAAATCTATTACCGTGTAATTCATTTATAGTGGAAAATTTATTAATGCAGTCAAAATTACTGAAAAACACACATACTCCCAACGAAGTTCCAAGGGTTATTCCGCGGAAAAGGCAAATGTGATTGTACGGGAATATGTGTCGCCAGGTTCAAGTTTTTGGGATGGGAAACAGGATTTGTTCGGAGCATCAGGAAATCCCTGCATCTCGATGGCAACCCCATCATAATCATTGTAGGATTTTCCCGAGCGGTTTTCAGGTGATCCGGCAAGCCAATTGCCTGTGTAGATCTGCACGCCCGGTTGATTGGAGCTGACTTTCAGCACTCTTCCTGATTCAGGAGCCATCAGGGTCACGGCATCCTGAATTATTTCCCCCTCTTTCCAGTTGTTGAGAACCCAGCAATGGTCATAGCCTTTGCCGATCTTTAAAGGTTCAAAATCGGCTGTGATGTCTATGCCGATCTCTTTAGGTTCTGTAAAATCCATTGGAGTGCCTTTCACTTCTCCATATTCCCCGGTGGGGATCTGTGAATCGGTTGTGGGCAGGAATTTAGATCCCTTTATTTTCAACTTGTGCTTAAGCACTGATCCTGAATCGGCACCGTCAAGATTGAAATATGCATGGTTGGTGAGGTTCACCACAGTTGTGGCGTCGGTTTCAGCTTTAAGGTCTAATTTCAACACATTGTCTTCACTCCATGTATATTCGGCAGTGACCGACAGGGTTCCCGGATAGTTTTCCTCACCATCTCTTGAAACATAACTAAACCTAACGCCATTGGGAATTATTTCAGACTTCCAGAGCCGGTTATGGAACCCTGTCGGTCCGCCGTGAAGGGCGTTCGGTCCGTTATTGATGCTCAGTTGATAGGTTTTACCGTTGATTTCCAAATGACCTTTGTCTATACGGTTGGCATACCTCCCGGGAATTTTACCCATGCAGGGTCCGTCGTCCATATAATCTGCCGGATTGGTGTAGCCTAACGCCACCTCGTCAAGTTTTCCCGATTTATCGGGCACTCTCACCGACACTATGCCGGCCCCGAGATTTGAAAGTGTGACCGAAGCTCCGGATTTATTTTCCAGTTTATATAAAGATATTTCACCAAACGGGGATGGAGATGTTTCTTTTGTTATTTTCATATCGTTGTTAAAAAAGGAGAGAACCATCATTGCTTTGATGACCCAAGGCAACAGGTTCTCCCACATATCATTTTACAGTATTAAATTAAACGGAATTTATATATTTACCCTCTTTTTACGAGACGTGCACCGTCGGAAATAACCACATCGTAGATTTTGGGTTCATGACCATATTTGTCTTTAAACTTCTCGGTGACAACTTCCACGAATTGATCATGCAAACCATTGGGAAGCAGATTGATTGTGCATCCTCCGAAGCCACCTCCCATGATTCTTGAACCGGTCACTCCCAATTCTTTTGCCAGGTCGTTGAGATAATCCAATTCTTCGCAGCTCACCTCGTAATCTTTCGAGAGCCCTTCATGGGTTTCATACATTTTCTCGCCCACGGTCTCGTAGTCACCTGCGTTGAGTGCATCGCAAACTGCAAGAACACGGTCTTTTTCCTCTATTACGTATTTAGCCCTCATATAGTCTTCGGCAGAAATGTCGCCTTTCACCTTGTTGAGAGCCTCCATCGTTGCATCGCGCAAGGTTTCCACTCCAAGACGTTTGGCAACTCTTTCGCAAGATTCTCTACGTTTGTTGTAGGGCGAGTCTGCAAGTTCATGTTTCACTCTTGAATCCACAAGCACCAACCTGTAGTCTTTCGGATTGAACGGGAAATATTCATGTTCCAAAGAACGGCAGTCAAGACGCATCAGATTGCCTTCCTTGCCGAATACGGAAGCGAACTGATCCATGATGCCGCAATTCACGCCGCAATAGTTGTGTTCGGTAGATTGTCCGATCTTCGCCAATTCGAACTTGTCGATTTTATTACCGTTGAAAAGATCGTTGAGTGCGAATGCAAAGCAAGACTCAAGTGCAGCTGAAGAACTGAGGCCTGCGCCTAACGGCACGTTGCCGGCGAAAACAGCGTCAAATCCTTTAACTTCAGCTCCTCTTTTGATTATTTCGCGACATACTCCGAAAATATAGCGTGCCCATGATTCTTTCGGAGCATCTTCTTCATTGAGACCAAACTCAACGTATTCTTTGATATCCATTGAATACACCCTTACTTTATCTGTGCCGTTGGGGCGGATATCAGCCATAATCACTTTGTCGATTGCACCCGGAAAAACGAAGCCTCCGTTATAGTCGGTGTGTTCACCAATAAGGTTTATTCTTCCTGCCGAAGCATAAACGCTGCCTTCACCACCGAATCTTTCCGCAAAGGTTTTTTCTATCTCCTTTTGCATTTGATCTGTTGTCATAGTATCTGTTTTTAGGTTATAAATTTTATTGATTTAATATTTGCTCTCTCTTTATTTTTTGATTACCGGTAAGGTTATCGAAGCGGGTTTCATCCCTTTTGCCTTAGCGGTGAAAGTGACTTCTCCCGGGTTTTCAGAAGCTTGAACAATCGCAGTTGCCGCACCAGAGAAAAGGTCCATTGCCGGTTGTTGGAAAGATCTCAGGCTTGTCGGGTCGCCATTGGCTGTTGCCCGAAATTCACCGGCGCCTTTCACAGCAAAGGTCACCTCCCTTTCATCAGTGGGCACGATATTGCCGTCTTTGTCTGCCACCTGAATCATGATGTAAAGAAGGTCATCTCCATCAGCATTCAAAACAGTTTTGTTTGGTGTCAGCACAAGGTGTTCGGGCTTCCCGGCGGTTTTCACCGTCTTCCTGCCGGTTTCGTTTCCAAGGTTGTCGTAAGCCACCACTGTCAGTTCCCCGGGTTGATAGGTCACATCGTTCCACATCAGACGGTATCTTTCCATGTTACTGCCGTTTTTATGCTTTTCACGCATGCCCTGGCTTACACCGTTGACAATCAATTCGGCCTTAGGGGAGTCCGTGTAAACGAAAACCGGGGTGATCTCTCCTTCCCTTCCTTCCCAGTTCCAATGGGGTAGGATATGGAGGGTGGCATCTTTGTCGTTCCATTTGGAGCGATAAAGATAGAACCTGTCTTTGGGAATGGAGGCAAGATCGATTATTCCAAAATAGGAGCTGTGGCTCGGCCAAGCGTCTGTGTCATAGGGATAGGGTTCGCCAAGATAATCGAATCCGGTCCATACAAATTGCCCCATATTATAGTCAAGGTCGTCATCCACGGCGAAATCATCGTCGGGAATGTTGCTCCATTGTGCAGCCTCCACATCATAACTGCTCGACTGGTTATCGTTTCTCGTCACCCCGTTTTTTACTTCAACCGGAAAGTAGTATTTGCCTCTTGATGACACTGTGGAAGCAGTCTCCGTTCCCATAAGAATGCCCTGAGGGAGCTTTTCAATTGCTTCATTGTAGCGGTTCACCTTATAGTTGAAGCTCGGTATGTCGGTTGTGGCGGCAAATCCGTTGTTGACCACTGCGTCAAACTGATCCATTCCGTTGGTCACAGGCCTGGTTGGGTCCTCCCTGTGGATTATATCCTGGAGAAAAAGAAGTTCGGAGATACCGTCCGGACCCCATTGCGACGGAACTTCATTACCGCTTGACCAAATCACCACCGATGGATTGTTGCGATAGTGTCTCACCATATTCACCACATCTTTTTCAGCCCATTCGTTGAAGATGGTGCCATATCCGTTTTCACTTTTAGGACGGAACCCCCAGTCATCAAACGGTTCTATCATCATCATGAAGCCCATTTCATCGGCAAGTGCCACAAGTTCGGGAGCCGGCATGTTGTGGGATGTGCGAATTGCGTTCACTCCCATATCTTTCATTAGCTCAAGTTGGTATCTCAAAGCGGCAGTGTTGATTGCCGCGCCGAGTGGCCCAAGGTCATGGTGATTGTTGACTCCCTTGAACTTTGTTTTTTCGCCATTCAGGAAAAATCCTTCGCCGGCACGAAATTCGATAGAACGGATTCCGAATCTTGTGGTGTAGGAGTCGGTCACCTCATTGTCTTTGATCACCCTGGTTGTGGCATTGTAGAGAGCCGGATTTTCCGGGCTCCATAAATCAGGCTTATCAACACGAATGTTCTGATAAACGGGGGCACCCGGATAAATTTTGAAATTGCGCGTGTCTGAAGCCACTTCTTTGCCCTCAGGATCGGTTATCACCGTCTGCAATGTCACATCCTCTCCTTTTGAAACTCCTTCAAGTTCGGTTTTAAGGTTTATTGTGGCGTATTCCTTTGAGACATACGGAGTGGTGAGATACGTTCCCCATACCGGCACCGATACTTTATCCCTCTCTATAAGGTGAACGTTGCGGTATAATCCTGCTCCCGGATACCAACGCGAGGAGTTGGCGGGATTCTCAAGCGACAACTCGACCACATTGTTCCCCGGCTTGACTATTCCGTTGAGATTCACATAAAAAGAGTTGTAGCCGTAAGGCCAGTAACCGGCCTCTTTTCCGTTGACATATACATGTGCATGGCTCATGGCGCCGTCAAATAGAAGACCGATTGACCTTCCCGCAGTGTCTGCCACGTTAAAAGTGGTCTTATAGAACCCTTTCCCGATATAGGGGAGACCGCCTGTACGTCCCGTTTTCCAACTTGCTTCCGTTTCTCCGTTTTGTTCTATTGTGACATGTTGCAGGTCATTGTCCCTGCTGAAAGGGCCCTCAATTGCCCAGTCGTGAGGCACCCTGACGTTCCTCCATTTTGTGCTGTCTTGAGAAAACTCCCAGTTCCTGAGCAAAATGTCGGAGCGCTGAGCTGTTAACGTCCCCATTGAGGCAAATAAAACAATCAATGAGGCAATGAGTTTCTTCATTTATTATTGGCCTTAGATTTTTGATTTACAAATATAAAATAAATTATGCGAAGCGACAAGTCAGATTTCCGGGGCACTCTCCTCAAATTTCATAAGATCATATAGGTTGTCGCACCGTTGCTTTAGTTCGGGTCGGAGAATGTCAGCCTCTGCCGGATCTCTCATCTTCAAGTCGGCATATCTGTCTTCACCGTCAAGGAACGAGGGCAGCGAGTCGTCGGGTTTGAAATAGTCCACTGTCAATTGTTTTGAACCTGTATTGGCAGGATTGAAACGGTAAAGGGGCCAGTAGCCGGATTTCACAGCTAACTTTTCTTCAACTATGGTGTGTGACATCCCGGCACGTATGCCATGATTTATGCAGGGGCAATAGGCTATCACAAGTGAGGGACCGTTGTAAGAGTCGGCCTCTTCAAAAGCTTGAAGAGTCTGAAGATAGTTGGCGCCTATGGCCACTGACGCAACATACACAAAACCGTAGGTCATCATCATCCTGCCGAGATCTTTCTTGAAAGTCCTCTTGCCATCATAAGAATATTTGGCCGTGGAGCCGAGCGGAGTTGCCTTGGATGTCTGTCCTCCCGTATTTGAATAGCATTCGGTGTCCATCACCAGCACGTTGATATCCACATCTTGTGCAAGCACATGGTCTAGGCCTGCAAAACCGATGTCATAGGCCCAGCCATCTCCACCTATTATCCATACACTTTTCTTAGAGAAGAGGTCGGAACACTCCAACATCTCCTTCACTCCGGGGAAATCCTGATATTTCTTTAAAAGTTCTATGGCAGCCTTTCCTGCAGTTTCCGATTTGACTTTGTCGTTTTTGGAGTCAATCCAGGCCTGGAGAGCAGACTTCAAATCAGCAGGTACTGAAGGATTCGTCACAGTTTCGTTTGCCACCTCTATGAGGCGTTGCCGTCTGTGTGATATTGCAGTGGCGATGCCGAATCCATATTCGGCATTGTCTTCAAACAGGGAGTTTCCCCATGCCGGACCGCGCCCGAACCTGTCGGTGCAATAGGCATTGCTCGGGAAATTTGCACCCCATATCGAGCTGCAACCGGTGGCGTTGGCAATCAGGAGTCGCTCACCCATTAACTGAGTAAGGATCTTGACATAGGGAGTCTCACCGCAACCTGCGCAGGCACCCGAGAACTGCAGGAGCGGCTGATGCATCTGCGAGCCTGCAATAGTGTTACGTGGGAGCAGGTTATCTTTGACCGACACATGTTTTTGTGCGTAATCAAGAAGTGGAATCTGTGTTTCAAGTTGCGAGTCAAGAGGTTTCATGGTCAACGCATGCCCGGGGCAGATCACAGAGCACGAACCGCAACCCGTGCAGTCTTCCGGGTAAACCTGTATCCTCCATTGCAATCCTTGCAGTTCTTTATATCTTGCATCCTTGGTGGTCATTTCAGCCGGGGCGTTATTTTTTTCTTCCCGGTCGAGAAGATAAGGCCTGATTGTGGCGTGAGGACATACATAGGAGCATAGGGTGCATTCGACACAATTGGCCGCATTCCATTCAGGGATATTTATGGCTATACGTCTTTTTTCATAGGCCGTTGTGCCCATAGGCATCGTGCCGTCAGGTGTGAAAAGAGACACCGGCAGAGAATCACCTTCCAGTTTCATACAGGGATTGGCAATTTCCTTGATATATTCCGGCCATTCGGGATTGGTGTCGGCATTATCTTCGGCTGATGCCCATGACTCCGGATATTCAACGGGTTGTAAAGCATCGGCTGCTTGTTCTATGGCTGCCAGATTTCTTGCCACTACATCACCTCCCTCATGTTTGTAAGTGTCGGTGATAAGCTGTTTAAGTTTATTGAAAGATTCTTCAAAAGGAATGACGGGACATAATTTCAGGAAAGCAATCAGCATTATGGTGTTGATCCGTACTCCGAGGTTGTTGTCGCCTGCGATTTTTATGGCATCAAGGTTATAGAGCTTGATGTTTTTTGAGGCAATCCCTTTTTTCAATGACGCCGGAAAATGTTTGTCCATATCATCGGCGTTCCAATGGGAGTTAATCACGAGAATGCCCCCTTCACGCAGATTCTTGATTATATTGAATCGTGATGTGTAGGTGTCTTTGTTACACATAACGAAACCGGCATTCTCAATACCGTAGGCGGCAGTGATCGGCTCCCGGCTGAAGCGGAGTTCGGAAAGGGTGTAGCCTCCCGATTTTTTTGCCGAATAATGAAAATAGGCCTGGGCGTAAAGATTGTCGGCGTCGCCTATGATTTGAGCAGCCATCTTGGTTGCTCCCACTGTTCCGTCAGAGCCCATCCCATAGAAAATAGCCTGGGAAATATTAGGAGAGATGGTGAAAATATGGTCGGTCACATCCAAGGATGTGTGGGTTACGTCATCATTTATGCCGATGGTGAATCCATCTTTAGGTGTGTCTGACTTAAGCTCGTCAAACACTCTTTTGGCCATCGAGGGGTCAAACTCCTTGCTGCTGAGCCCATATCTTCCACCTATCAGAGTCACGTTTCTGCCTGCCTTGAACAGGGCGGTTGCCACATCAAGATACAGAGGCTCTCCTTCCGCACCCGGCTCCTTGGTGCGGTCGAGCACTGCTATGGCTTTCACAGTGGCAGGAATTGCCTGCAGAAGATGTTTGGCCGAGAAGGGCCGGTAAAGCCTTACTTTAACAACACCCACCTTGTTGCCACAGGCATTGAGATAATTCACCGCCTCTTCGATAACGTCACAGCTTGAACCCATCGATATGATAACACGGTCGGCATCCGGTGCCCCCACGTAATCAAAAAGATGGTAATTCTTCCCAACCAGAGGGGCTATTTTGTCCATGTTGGCCTGTATGATATCCGGAAATGCATTATAATAGCTGTTGGCAGCCTCCCGGTTCTGGAAATAGACATCTGAATTTTGAGCTGAGCCTCTTAAAACGGGATGTTCTGGATTCATTGCTTTTCTTCTGAAAGCTAGAATCTTGTCATGGGGCACAAGTGGCAAAAGGTCTTGGTATGGCACAAGGGAGATAGTGTCCATTTCATTGGAGGTACGCCAGCCGTCAAAGAAATGCAGCACAGGCACGGAACCTTCGATGGCTGAAAGGTGGGCCACAATGGCAAGGTCGTGGGTCTCCTGCACCGATGCCGAGGCGAGCAGTGAAAAACCTGTTGCCCGGCAAGCCATCACATCCTGATGGTCGCCGAATATGCTCAGGGCTTGTGTGGCAAGGGATCGGCAACCCACATGAAAAACTGCAGGAAGGAGTTCTCCCGATATCTTATACATGTTAGGGATCATTAGCATCAGACCCTGTGAGGCTGTGAAAGTGGTGGCGAGCGCTCCGGCAGCGAGTGCCCCGTGGGTAGCTCCCGCCGCTCCGAGTTCCGACTCCATCTCTTTCACTTGAAGGGGGGAACCGTAGAGGTTTTTAAGACCCTGGCTGTTCCACTTGTCGGCTGTCTCTCCCATGGATGCTATTGGTGTGATTGGATAAATTGTAGCCACCTCGCTGAAAGCATACGCCACATAAGTGGCAGCCGTACATCCGTCAACAATTTTTTTAGTGTTTGCCATTACATTCCGGTTAATATCATAATGTATCTGCCATACGAATTTATAGGAAAACACTCATAAAAACAAGAGTTATTCTATAAAGACTCATTATTATATAAGGGTGAGTCATTTTTATATTATATATTTCGGTTTTTCATAATCAGAATTAAGGTATGAAACAGATTAGAAAAACAATTAATTAATAAAATAATACATTAATTAACATATTTTAATTTACTTGATTTATAGTTTATTAGAAGTAAAATTTAAGTAATTATAGCAACATGGAAAGAAAAAATTTTGTTTGAGGCTTGTGATGGCAGTAACTTTGCAACCGCTGCCGCGAAAAAAAGGCGTTCCAAATGGAGCACGATTCGGGGCAAGCAAAGAGGACATTGAGATATTGCCACAGGACACGGACGGAAATGAATTCCGTTCGGCAGCGAAAGTAAGAGACAAGGTATAAACATACCGTCAAAGACAACATCCAGGTATAAACACACGGGTCAGATCAGACAAAGCAAAAGAATAAAAAAGATAAACAGCGGAGAGTTTGATCCTGGCTCAGGATGAACGCTAGCGGCAG